>JBJERK010000127.1:0-1420 GCA_051882255.1 Ruminiclostridium sp. | reverse complement strand
ATGAACATTCTTGTAGTAGGCGGAGGCGGAAGAGAACACGCAATTATCGCTGCTCTCGCAAAATCCACGAAGGTTGATAAAATCTACGCCGCTCCCGGAAACGGCGGTATCTCGAAATTTGCGGAGTGCTTCCCCGTAAAGGCAACCGACCTGGAGGGAATCTGTGCTCTTGCGGAAAAATTACAGCCCGACTACGTTTTTGTAGCTCCCGACGACCCGCTGGTAATGGGTATGGTGGATAAGCTGAACGAAATGGGCTTCAAGACCTTTGGTCCTAAGGCTAACGCCGCTATTTTAGAGGGCAGTAAGGTTTTCTCCAAGGCTCTGATGAAAAAATACGGTATTCCTACCGCCGCTTACGAAACCTTCACCGACAGCGAAAAGGCTATCGCCTATATTAAGGAGCAGAACAGCTACCCCGCAGTTATCAAGTGCGACGGGCTTGCTCTCGGCAAGGGTGTTATTATCGCCAAGGACGAGGCTGAGGCAGTTGCCGCCGTTAAGTCAATGCTGCTGGACGGAAAGTTCGGAAAAAGCGGAAGCGAAATCGTTATCGAGGAGTTTATGACAGGTCCCGAGGTTACGGTGCTTGCATTTACCGATGGAAAAACCGTTAAGCCTATGGTTTCCTCAATGGACCACAAGAGAGCTTTAGACAACGACGAGGGACTAAACACAGGCGGTATGGGAACAATCGCTCCCAACCCGCTCTATACTCCCGAAATCGCAGAAAAATGCATGGAAACAATCTTCCTGCCTACAATAAAGGCTATGGAGTCTGAGGGCAGACCCTTCAAGGGCTGTCTTTACTTCGGACTTATGCTGACTCCTAAAGGTCCTAAGGTTATCGAGTACAACTGCCGCTTCGGCGACCCCGAAACACAGGTTGTTCTTCCCCTTTTAAAGACCGACCTTATGGATATTATTGAGGCAGTTTACGAGGAAAAGCTTGATTCACTCAACATAGAATGGGCAAAGGAGTGCTGCGCCTGCGTTGTTATGGCAAGCGGCGGCTACCCCGAAAAGTACCCTACCGGCTTCCCGATTAAGGGCTTTGACGATATGGGGCAGCCCGAAAAGGGCGGCGCTTTCGTTTACCACGCAGGCACTAAGCTTGAAAACGGCGAGTTCCTTACCGCAGGCGGCAGAGTTCTCGGCGTTACGGCTACTGCACCCACGTTAAAGGAAGCCCTCGACAAGGCATATTCCGCCGTAAGCGGCATAAGCTTTGAGGGAGCCCATTACCGCAAGGACATCGGTCAGCGGGCATTAAAGGGCTGATAACCCACTAATTTCATCAAAAAGCGAGTTCGAAACCATCCTCGCTTTTGCCGCAAGGCTAAAGCCTTAAGGCAATAAATCAAAACTAAGGAGAAAAACAAAATGAAAAACAAGGCACTGTTCATCACACAGGCAGCGG
>JBJERK010000126.1:0-15907 GCA_051882255.1 Ruminiclostridium sp. | reverse complement strand
CGTAAATTCGGGCGTTTCCTATAACTCCTACCTTCTCTGCGACGAGAAAACCGTGCTTTTCGATACCGTGGATAAGGCGATAAGCGAGCTGTTTTTTGAGAATATCGAATATGCTCTCGGCGGCAGAAGCCTTGACTATATCGTGGTTCAGCACATGGAGCCGGATCATTCCGCAACCTTAGGTCAGCTTCTTCGTCTCTACCCCGACGTAAAAATCGTCTGCTCACAGAAGATACTCACAATGATAGGTCAGTTCTTCGACAAGCCCGACGACAGCCGCATTATGCTTGTAAAAGAAGGGGACGTGCTTGAAACAGGAAAGCATAAGCTTACCTTTGTAATGGCTCCTATGGTGCACTGGCCCGAGGTTATGGTAACCTTCGACCTTACCGACAGGATTCTTTTCTCTGCCGACGCCTTCGGAACATTCGGCGCTCTTAACGGCGCAATTTTCGCAGACGAGGTTGACTTTGACGGAGAATATCTTGCCGAGGCAAGACGCTATTACTGCAACATTGTAGGCAAGTACGGCACACAGGTACAGGCGCTTCTCAAAAAGGCGGCAGGTCTTGATATTGCTATGATTTGCCCGCTTCACGGCTTTGTATGGCGGAGAAATATAAGCGATTTCGTTGATAAGTATATGAGCTGGAGCAGCTACAAGCCCGAGGAAAAGGGCGTTCTTATCGCATACGCTTCCGTTTACGGAAATACTGCAACAGCGGCGGAAATATTAGCTTCAAAGCTTATCGAGCGTGGAATTAAAACCGCTATGTACGACGTTTCAATGACACACGCTTCCTATATTGTTGCAGAAGCCTTCCGCTACAGCCACATTGTTTTTGCTTCAACCACCTACAATGCAGGCATTTTTGTAAAAATGGAAGACCTGCTTCACGACCTTGCGGCTCACAATATCCAGAACAGAACCGTTGCTTTTGTTGAAAACGGCTCCTGGGCGGCTACCTCGGGCAAGCTTATGAAGGAAATCCTGTCGGGCTGCAAGAATATGAACTTTATTGAGGAAACCGTTTCTCTGCGCTCCGCCTTAAAGCCGGAACAGCAGGCTGATATTGAAGCCCTTGCAGACAGAATTGCCCTTGACTTTGCAGCAGGAGAAACCGCAGCAAAGGCTGAAACAGGCATCAACACCTCTGCTCTTTTCAAAATTCCCTACGGACTTTACCTGCTTACGGCAAAGGACGGAAAGGATAACGGCTGTATTGTTAACGTTGTTCAGCTTATTACCGACAATCCCAAGAGAATTGCAATCGCCGTAAACAAGCAGAACCTTACCCACGATATGATACTTAAGACAGGAGTTTTCAATGTATCAATACTTACCGAAAGCGTATCAATGGATACAATCAAGCATTTCGGCTTCCAGAGCGGCAAGGACGCTGACAAGTTCGCAGATATGAACGCTCCGAGGACTGCAAACGGCATTACTTATCTCGGCGAAAATACCAATGCGGTTATCTCCGCAAAGGTTATTTCTGCCGCAGATAACGGCACTCACACCCTCTTTACCGCCGAGGTGACCGCTGCCGAGGTTCTCTCCGACCAGCCCTCCGTTACCTACGACTACTATCAGCAGCACATCAAGCCCAAGCCCCGTCCTGCTGAAACCAAGAAGAAGGGCTTTGTCTGCACGGTCTGCGGCTACGTTTACGAGGGAGACGAGCTTCCCCCTGATTTCGTATGCCCGCTCTGCAAGCACGGCGCAGAGGAATTTGAGCCGCTGGGGGACTAACTGCACTAATTGCACTAACTGCACTAACTGCACTAACTGCACGAAAATCAAATAATAAACAAGTCAATCAGCCAATTATGGCTTAAAAAGAAAGGAATAAATATTATGGAAATTAAGTTTTTTATCTGCCGTCACTGCGGCAACATCGTAACTTTTGCTAAGAGCAAGGGCGTTCCGGTTATGTGCTGCGGACAGAAAATGGAGGAGCTTGTTCCCAACACAACCGACGCAGCTACCGAAAAGCACGTTCCTGTTGTTGCAGTAAACGGCGCTGAGGTTACTGTTACAGTAGGCAGCGTTGCTCACCCCATGACCGAAGAGCACCTTATCGAGTGGGTTTGTCTCGTAACCGAGCAGGGCTGGCAGCTCAAGAAGCTTGCCGCAGGCGCAGCTCCCGAGGTTAAGTTTGCTTTAGCCGAGGGCGACAAGGCTGTTGCAGCTTACGCTTACTGCAACCTGCACGGCTTATGGAAGGCTGACGTTAAGTAAGCGCCGATAAACCGATAATTCTATGAATAAAGCCGCTTTTGCTTTTTGTGCAGGAGCGGCTTTTTCCGTTTTTGTTTGACTTTAAGAAATCTGCATGATATAATTAATCAAATACAGCGAAACGAGGTGCAATTATGTACCGGACAGCTTCGGTGTGGTTTATGATTATATTGTTACGGTTGTGTAATGAAGCAATCAGTTGTGTGGTTATGAATTTATCTGACTTCCTGAAGCAATCCCGATATAATTATACCAATAATAATCTGAACATATATGAGATAGGAATAAACATGAGTTGTGATATTAAGTTTGAGAATACTATTTCCGCAGAGGAATTCTGCAAACTGCGGGAATCTGTCGGATTTCAGAAACTGACTATTGAACAGGCAAAAACAGCTCTTTCAAATACGTCTTTAATAGTAAATGCAGTTTGCGAAGGAAAAAGCGTTGGTGTAGTCCGCATACTTTCAGATATGATTACAGATGCGTACATAACAGATGTAGTTGTCAGCCAGGATTTTCAGGGCTGCGGATTAGGAAGAAAATTAATGGAAAGAGCCCTGGCGTATTTGAAAGAATATTCGGTAAGCAATGTAAAACTGGCATGTAATTTATATGCAAATCCCGGCAAAGAACCCTTTTATGAAAAATTGGGTTTTAAAAAACTGCCAAATGACAAGTACGGATATGGTATGCTGCTTGAATTATAGCTTACAGTTTTCATTCACATTACAAAAATAACCCGGGAAGAAATCCTCCCGGGTTATTTAACGCCTTTAATTCACCAGATAATTCACCACAATAATCGCCGCGCCCAGTATTGTCAGCACAATACCCGTTATCCGGTTAAGGGTTTTCGCCGAAGCCTTGTTTGCAAGCCTTGCTGCAATTCTCGCCCAGAGCAGGGTTGAAGCAACGCAGAAAACAAGCAGCCATATATCCGGCATACCGTCTATGACAAAGTGGGAAACAGCACCCGTAAGCGCTGTAAAAGCCATAATGAAAACGCTTGTGCCTACTGCGGTCTTAAGCTCGTAGCCAAGTACCCCCGTAAGTATCAGCAGCATCATCATACCGCCGCCTGCACCTACAAAACCGCAGATAAGTCCGATAATTGTCCCCGCTGCAAGGGACTGGATAAGCCGCTTTTTCGGAGAAACGCTGTTCATTTTCTCCTTCGTGGTCATCACAGGCTTTACAATGAACTTAATGCCCAGTAAAAGGGTCATAACCATAGAAAAGCCACCCATTGTGGTCCCCGGCACAAGACTTCCCAGCCAGCTGCCCACAAGGGTAAAAATAAGCACAGTCCCCATCATTACAAGACCGTTCTTTACGTCAAGGTTCTTGTTTTTCCCGTAGGTGTAGGCGGAAACTGCGCTTGCAAGAACATCGCTGGCAAGAGCGATTCCGATAGCCTGATAAGGCGGAACGTCAAGAAAAGCAATAAGCATAGGGGAAATTACGGCGGCGGCGCTCAGCCCCGCAAGCCCCGTTCCAAGACCTGCACCCATACCCGCAATAAAGCATACAATAAACTGAATAAGCATGAAATCACCTTTTTCCGATAGACATAATAGAAATAATACCACCCGCCCGCTTTTTTGTCAACATATATAATCTGAAAAGCGTATGAAATATTATCCTTATGCATATTTTTTAACAAAAACCGTTGACAAAAGCTATATGCCGTGATACAATAACTGTAATAAGATAGAGGCGCGGCTTCGATAAGTACCGTCGGCGGCAATTTTTCAGCAAATTGTCGGCGGGAAAGGCTAATCCGCCGAAGAGTATGCAGGCTGTAATGCATATATCTGGTTGTGCGCTGAATAAGCGTATGATTGTCATCACAATCCGTTAACGGACGATGGAGAGCTATCGGCAATATGTCGTTTTGCTTATTTGTCAGTTTAACCGGCTTGTGCCGGTTTTTTTAGTATAAAGAAACATGGAAAGGAAACAAAGAAATGAAACAGTACAAGGTAGGTATTATCGGTGCAACAGGAATGGTAGGACAGAGATTTGCAGTCCTGCTGGAAAATCACCCCTGGTTTAAGGTAACAACTCTTGCGGCTTCTCCCCGTTCTGCGGGAAAGACCTATAAGGAGGCAGTAGGCGAAAAATGGCTTATCGAAACTCCTATGCCCAAGGCTATGGAAGATATAGTAATTATGGACGCTACTGCGGATATTGAGAAGATCACCTCACAGGTTGACTTCGTTTTCTGCGCAGTTGATATGAAGAAGGACGAAATCAAGGCTCTTGAAGAAGCTTATGCAAAGCATGAGTGCCCCGTAATGTCCAATAACTCCGCACACCGCTTTACAGAGGACGTCCCCATGATTATCCCCGAAATAAACGACGCTCACATGGAGGTTGTTGAGGCTCAGAAGAAGCGCCTCGGCACAAAGAGAGGCTTTATCTCCGTTAAGTCAAACTGCTCTATCCAGAGCTATGTTCCTGCACTTTCACCCTTAAGAAAGTTCGGTATCACAAAGGTTCTCGCCTGCACCTATCAGGCAATTTCAGGAGCAGGAAAGACCTTTGAAACATGGCCCGAAATGGTAGATAACCTTATCCCCTATATCGGCGGCGAGGAAGAAAAGTCCGAGCAGGAGCCTCTTAAGGTATGGGGCAAGGTTGAAGGCGGCAAAATCGTCAAGACAGACAGCCCCTCTATCACAACCCAGTGCCTCAGAGTCCCTGTTTCCAACGGTCACTTTGCGGCAGTATTCGTAAGCTTCGAGAACAAGCCCTCCAAGGAAGAAATCCTTAATATCTGGAAGGAATTCAAGGGCGCTCCCCAGGAGTTAGAGCTTCCCTCTGCTCCCAAGCAGTTCCTCAACTACTTTGAGGAGGATAATATGCCCCAGGCTAAGCTTCACCGCAACTTAGAAAACGGTATGGCAGTTTCTATCGGACGTTTAAGACCCGATACCCAGTATGACTACAAGTTTGTATGCCTCTCCCACAACACATTGAGAGGTGCAGCAGGCGGCGCAGTTTTAATGGCTGAGCTTTATGCTGCAAAGGGCTATTTTGACTGACAGCCCGGAAAGGAATAATATGAAGACACCTATTTTCACAGGCGCAGGCGTTGCAATTGTAACGCCTATGAACGCCGACGGAAGTATAAATTACACCCGCTTCGGTGAAATTATCGAAGAGCAGATTGCAGGTGGCACAGACGCAATTGTTGTTGTGGGAACTACCGGCGAAGCCTCCACAATGACCGACGAGGAGCATATCGAAGCAATACGCTTTACGGTAGAAAAGGTTGCTAAGCGTATTCCTGTTATTGCAGGAACAGGAAGCAACGACACCGGTTACGCTATCGAGCTTTCAAAGCAGGCTGAAGCGGCAGGCGCAGACGCTCTTTTACAGGTTACTCCCTATTACAACAAGACCTCCCAGCGTGGACTTGTGGCGCATTTCAACGCAATTGCAAATGCAGTAAATATCCCGATTATCCTCTATAACGTTCCCTCAAGAACAGGAGTTTCAATCTCTATTGATACATATATAGAGCTTGATAAGAACCCCAATATCGTTGCAACCAAGGAAGCAAGCGGAAACCTTTCCCTTGCAGCTATGATTGCTGCAAAGACAAATCTCGTTCTCTATTCCGGAAACGACGACCAGATTCTTCCTATGCTTTCTCTTGGCGGAAAGGGCGTAATTTCCGTTTCCTCCAACATTATTCCGAGAGAAAAGCACGATATGGTTGCCCTTTATCTTAACGGCGAGCACGAAAAGGCTCTTGAGCTTCAGAAGAAGTATCTCGACCTTGAAAACGCCCTGTTTATGGACGTAAACCCGATTCCCGTAAAGGAAGCTATGAACCTTATGGGCAAGGATGTTGGCGAGTGCCGTCTGCCTCTCGTTAAAATGGATGAAGCGAAGATTGAGAAGCTCAGAGCTGAGCTTGAAAAGGTCGGTCTTATCTGACCCTTAAGGAAGGACGTTAAAAATGGTTAAAATAGCTATTGCAGGCGCAAACGGAAAAATGGGCGGAGTTATAGCGAACCTTGCGGCACAGCGCACCGACTGCAAGGTGGTTGCGGGAATTGACCTTAATACCGCACCAAACGGCAGCTTCCCCATTGTGAAATCACCCTTTGACCTGCCGGAAAAGCCGGAGGTTATAATTGATTTTTCACACCCGTCAGCCCTGGAAAATCTGCTGTCATACTGCAAGATGAACAGTGTTCCTGCTGTTTTTGCAACAACGGGCTACACCGAGGAGCAGATTTCCACAATCAAGCAGGCGGCGGAGCAGATTCCCGTTTTCTTTACCTTCAATATGTCCCTCGGAATTAACCTGCTTGTTGAGCTTGGAAAGCAGGCGGCGAGGGTACTCGGCGGGCAGTTCGACGTTGAAATCGTTGAAAAGCACCACAACCTGAAAAAGGACGCACCCTCAGGCACGGCGATAATGCTGGCTGAGGCAATCAATAAGGAGCTGGGCGGAAAAATGAACTACGTTTACGACCGTCACAGCGTAAGAAAACCCAGAGAAGCCAACGAAATCGGAATGCACTCAATAAGAGGCGGCACGATAGTCGGCGAGCACGACATTATTTTTGCAGGACACGACGAGGTTATCACCCTATCCCACTCCGCAGGCAGCAAAGAGGTTTTTGCTGCGGGAGCGGTTAATGCGGCGGTTTACCTTGCAGGCAGGGAAAAGGGATTATACGATATGTCCGACCTTTTAGCGGACAGCTAAGGAGCAGTTATGACAACTATTACCGTAAACGAGCAGATTTCCGTTATTACCTTCGGAAACGTCCCCTTTGACAGCGAGAGCAGCTTTATTTACAATGTTTTTGCTGCGGCAGCACGGGAGAAAATCAACGTCGATATGATTTCTAAGGCTCCCGTTTCAGCAGCAAGCACCTCAATCGGCTTTACCTTCTCAGACGAGGATATGCCGAAAATGCTTAAGATAGCCAACGAGCTTAAAACCGACAAGGCGCCTATGGTGAGCTGCGGAAACGTAAAGTTTCTTATAAAGTCGGCTGAAATGGTGAACGGCGTAGGCTTTGCCGAGAACGTTTTTGGTGCACTTGCAAAAGCGAAAGCCAATCCTATTCTTATAACAACCGCGGTTGACGAGATTTCGGTAGTTGTCCGTGAAAGCGACAGCGCTGATTTTGAGAAGGAATTGCGGAGTATATTCGGTTAATAATTTCAGTGTAATGCACGACCCGCCCGCCGCATTTTTGCGGCGGGCGGGTTTTTCATTAGCTTTTTGTATTAGTAAAATGCTTGATAAATTAGGAATTTGTATGTTAATCAATCTGATAGCAATTCAATCATTAAATCCATAATTCCATTTCTCCGGAATCACAAAAACCAAATTTTTCATACAAATGCTTTCCTGTTGCTGATGGTTTTAGTTTTATAGTATGAACACCTTTGCTCTTCAACCATTGTAGTAGCTCTTCTATTATTTTTGAAGAATAACCGTTTCTTCTTTTTTCAGGAATACAATATACATCAATTATATATCCATACATTGGAGTTTTAAAGAAACAAAACGGAACATCTTCCTTAATTACTGCACCGCCGCACGCAACAACACTATCGTTTTCATACACTAAATAATGACAACCTTTTTCTTCTTGGTATAATTCCTTATATTTTTCATATATCTGTTCTTCGGCATTGTCCTGTAACAAAGCTATTGAGCCTACTTCTGTGAACATATCAATTTTTAGTTTAACAACAATGTTCAAATCCTTGATTTCCGCTTTTTTTATTTCCATAGTAGTATACTCCGTTCAAACAAATTTCGATTTGCCACCGAGTTTATTATATCTCAATCAAATAAACTTTTCAATATTAATAACCAAAGCCGCCGCTAATACCAACCATCAAACAACCCTCTGATCCATATTGAAAACAACCTTCCAGACCTCATCAGTACAGCTCCAGGTTGTTGTTATATGAAACGTCCCCGCAAGGTCGCTGTTCTCTTCCTTTTCAACCTCCATTTTCAGGATATAATGCGCCTGAAAAGAAGACTTGTCCTGATTTACTATTTCAAATCCCTCAATTTCATAGGACTTGCAGTCAAACATACGGATAATCTCCGCATACTCCTTACCCGTACATCTGTACCCGCCGCAGACCATTACTGCCTCAGCGGAAACTACCTTCAGAAAAGCTTCGGCGTCCCTGTTCTGCGCGGCTTTCCACATACTGTTTTCCAGCTCAAGCGCTTCTGTAATTGTCATAAAAGCCTCCTGCATAAAAATAAAAAACTCACCTGTCATTGTCGGCTTTAAGCGTCACCCAAATTCCGGGGTAAACAACCGTCTGCCAGAAACTCAAGCATTCAAGGACCCCTGAGTCAACGCGACAAGTGAGTTTTTATTCAGTTATTAGCTATTGCGTTTATCGCAAATTATTCGTTGATCTTTGTTACAACGCCGGAACCAACGGTTCTGCCGCCTTCACGGATAGCGAAACGAAGACCTTCTTCGATAGCGATAGGAGTGATAAGCTCAACGTCCATTGTTACGTTGTCGCCGGGGATGCACATTTCCTTGTCAGCAGGAAGTGTGATAACGCCGGTAACGTCAGTTGTTCTGAAGAAGAACTGAGGTCTGTAGTTGGAGAAGAAAGGTGTATGACGACCGCCTTCTTCCTTCTTAAGAACGTAAACCTGGCCGGAGAACTTGGTGTGGGGGTGAATGGAACCGGGCTTGCAGAGAACCTGACCACGCTCGATTTCGCTTCTCTGGATACCACGGAGAAGTGCGCCGATGTTGTCGCCTGCCTCAGCGTAATCAAGAATCTTACGGAACATTTCGATACCTGTTACAACTGTCTGCTTGGGTTCGTCTGTAAGACCTGTGATTTCAACTGTGTCGTTTGTCTTAAGGATACCACGCTCTACTCTACCTGTAGCAACAGTACCACGACCTGTGATGGTCATTGTATCCTCAACAGGCATAAGGAAGGGCATGTCAGCCTTACGGTCAGGAGTAGGAATATAGTCGTCAACTGCGTCCATGAGTTCCTTGATGCAAGCGTACTCAGGAGCGTTGGGGTCTGTGCTTGTAGAATCGAGAGCTACCTTAGCGGAGCCACGGATTACAGGGATTTCATCTCCGGGGAAGTCGTTCTTGGAAAGAACGTCACGGATGTCCATTTCAACGAGGTCGAGAAGCTCTTCGTCGTCAACGTCGTCGCACTTGTTGATGAATACTACCATAGCAGGAACGCCTACCTGGTGAGCAAGAAGGATGTGCTCTCTTGTCTGAGCCATAGGACCGTCTGTACCAGCAACTACGAGGATAGCGCCGTCCATCTGAGCAGCACCGGTGATCATGTTCTTGATATAGTCAGCATGGCCGGGGCAGTCAACGTGAGCGTAGTGACGCTTGTCGGTCTCGTACTCAACGTGAGCTGTGTTGATTGTGATACCACGTTCTCTTTCCTCGGGAGCCTTGTCGATCATGTCGTATGCTTCGAACTTAGCCTGACCCTTCATTGCAAGATACTTTGTGATAGCAGCTGTTGTGGTTGTCTTACCGTGGTCTACGTGACCGATTGTACCAATGTTTACATGGGGCTTGGTACGGTTAAAATGTTCCTTTGCCATTTGTAATTCCTCCTAAAAGTTTGATGGTAATTTCCATAGGTATATTGTAACAAAAAACTATGGAAATTACAAGTAGTTTTGAAAAATTTTTTTATTCCTTGCTTCTCTTGCTTACGATACCGTCTGCAATGTTCTTGGGAACCTGAACGTAGCTGTTGGGCTCCATTACATACTGTCCACGACCCTGTGTCTTTGAACGCAGGTCGTTTGAGTAGCCGAACATTTCGGAAAGGGGAACAAGAGCGTTAATCTGCTTAACGCCGTTTCTGTCTTCCATACCCTGGATTGTACCACGGCGAGAGCTTAAGTCGCCGATAACATCGCCCATATACTCTTCGGGAACGATAACTACAACCTTCATGATAGGTTCGAGAATTACGGGGTTAGCCTTCTTGCAGGCTTCCTTGATAGCCATAGAACCTGCAATCTTGAACGCCATTTCAGAGGAGTCAACCTCATGGTAGGAACCGTCGTAAAGAGTAACCTTAAGGTCAACAACGGGGTAGCCTGCCATAACGCCTGCCTGCATAGCGCCCTGGATACCTGCGTCAACAGCGGGGATATATTCCTTCGGAATAGCGCCGCCGACAACGCTGTTTATAAATTCGTAGCCCTTACCTGACTCGTTAGGCTCAACGTGGAGCTTAACGTGACCGTACTGACCCTTACCGCCTGACTGACGTGCATACTTTGTATCAACGTCGGTAGCGGTTGTGATTGTTTCCTTGTATGCAACCTGAGGTGCGCCTACGTTAGCTTCTACCTTGAACTCACGGAGAAGTCTGTCTACGATGATTTCCAGATGCAGCTCGCCCATACCGGCGATAATGGTCTGACCTGTTTCCTGGTCTGTCCATGTCTTGAAGGTGGGGTCTTCTTCTGCAAGCTTTGCAAGAGCAAGAGCCATCTTTTCCTGACCAGCCTTGGTCTTGGGCTCGATTGCAAGGTCGATAACGGGATCCGGGAATTCCATGGATTCGAGAATTACGGGGTGATCCTCGTCGCAGAGGGTATCGCCTGTTGTGGTGTTCTTTACGCCGACAGCAGCTGCAATATCTCCGCAGTAGCAAACGTCAAGATCCTGTCTGTGGTTTGCGTGCATCTGGAGAATACGTCCCATACGTTCCTTCTTATCCTTAGTAGCGTTGAGCACGCTTGCGCCTGCCTCAACAATACCGGAATAAACACGGAAATAGCAGATTTTACCAACGAAGGGGTCTGTCGCAATCTTGAATGCAAGTGCGGAGAACGGCTCGTTGTCGCCTGCTCTTCTTTCCTCTTCCTCGCCTGTCTCGGGGTTGATACCCTTGATAGGAGGAATGTCGAGAGGAGAAGGCATATAGTCAACAACAGCGTCAAGAAGCTTCTGAACGCCCTTGTTTCTATAGGATGTGCCGCAGATTACGGGAACCATATCGTTAGCTATGGTAGCCTTTCTGATGCATCTCTTGATTTCCTCAGTTGTGATTTCTTCGCCCTCGAGGAACTTGTTCATGATTTCCTCGTCCTGTTCAGCGACAGCTTCAAGAAGCTCTTCTCTGTACTTTTCAGCGATTTCCTTCATATCTGCGGGAATCTCTTCCACTCTCATATCCTTACCGAGGTCGTCGTAATAAACGTCAGCGTTCATTTCAACGAGGTCGATAATGCCTCTGAAGGTATCTTCAGAGCCGATAGGAAGCTGAATCGGAACTGCGTTTGTCTTTAAACGGTCCTTCATCATCTTAACTACGTTATAGAAGTCCGCGCCCATAATGTCCATCTTATTTACATAAGCCATTCTCGGTACGCGGTACTTGTCAGCCTGATGCCAAACGGTTTCAGACTGAGGCTCAACGCCGCCCTTAGCGCAGAATACTGTTACGGAGCCATCGAGTACACGCAGGGAACGCTCAACTTCAACTGTGAAGTCAACGTGACCGGGGGTGTCGATGATGTTGATTCTGTGCTTCTTCCAGTATGCCGTAGTAGCAGCGGAGGTGATTGTGATACCTCTTTCCTGCTCCTGCGCCATCCAGTCCATGGTAGCTGCGCCTTCGTGGGTTTCACCAATCTTGTGGTTGATACCCGTATAGAAAAGGATACGCTCGGTTGTAGTTGTCTTACCTGCGTCGATATGAGCCATGATGCCGATATTACGGGTCATTTCGAGAGTTACGTCTCTTGCCATATTTTCTCCCTTCCTTGATTACCACTTATAATGTGCGAAAGCTCTGTTAGCTTCAGCCATTCTGTGAGTATCATCGCGCTTCTTGCAGGAACCGCCCTGACCGTTAAGCGCGTCTAAGATCTCGTTAGCGAGTCTTTCCTTCATTGTCTTTTCGTTTCTTGCTCTGCTGTAAGTGGTGAGCCATCTCAGCCCTAAGGTTCTGCGTCTTTCGGGACGAACCTCCATAGGTACCTGATATGTTGCACCGCCCACACGGCGAGCCTTAACTTCTAACTGAGGCATAATGTTTTCCATTGCCTGTTCAAATACTTCGAGGGGCTCCTTGCCGGTCTTTTCGCCTACGATTTCAAATGCACCGTAAACGATTTTCTGTGCTACGCCCTTCTTGCCGTCCAGCATGATGTTGTTGATAAGTCTTGTTACAAGCTCCGAATTGTAAAGCGGATCCGGTAAAACATCACGCTTCGGTACGTTACCTCTTCTTGGCACTTTACTTCCCTCCTTCATAAATTTGCGCCGCAGCACTGCTGCGACAAACGAAATCATCGGTACTCGAAAGCGTCGCGGCTATAGCCGCCAACCTCCCGCCGTCCATTCAGAGGTACTATATATAATACCTCCGCAAATGCGGCAGTTGATTACTTAAACACGGTTTAAGTTACGCCTTTTTTGCACCAGCCTTCGGACGCTTTGCGCCGTACTTGGATCTACCCTGCATTCTTCCGTCAACGCCCTGTGCGTCAAGAGTACCACGTACGATATGATAACGTACACCAGGTAAATCCTTAACACGTCCGCCTCTGATAAGAACAACGCTGTGTTCCTGAAGCTTATGTCCGATGCCGGGGATATAGGCAGTAACTTCATATCCGTTGGAAAGTCTTACTCTGGCTACCTTACGCATAGCGGAGTTAGGCTTCTTAGGTGTTGCAGTTCTTACAGCTGTGCAAACTCCGCGCTTCTGGGGAGCTGTTACGTCTGTAGGAGCCTTCTTAAGAGTGTTGAGACCCTTTAAGAGTGCAGGAGCCTTGGACTTCTTCTCGGATACCTCTCTGCCCTTTCTTACGAGCTGGTTAAAGGTTGGCATTATTTCACCTCCAATAAAAATATCTACTGCGGTTATCTCCGTAACCGGATTTTGTCCGCAATACCTAATTATTATATACAAAAAAACGGTAAAAGTCAATACTTTCGAAATTTCTCTGAAAATATTGTAGCTTTTACCGTTTTAAATGAATTTTAAGTCTTATTTTTGTGCAGTTTGCTTAAACTTCGCTTATTCCTGCGGAACGGAAGCATCGGTTTCTTCGGTTTCCTCAGCCTCTTCCTCATCGGCGAACATTCCTGTACCCGCGGGAATCAGCTTACCGATAATAACGTTCTCCTTAAGTCCAAGCAGCGGGTCAACCTTGCCGTGAATTGCGGCGTCGGTAAGAACTCTTGTTGTTTCCTGGAAGGAAGCTGCGGACAGGAAGCTGTCTGTTGCAAGAGAAGCCTTTGTAATACCGAGAAGAACGGGAGCGCAAACGGGATCCTTAAGGTCCGGCTCGCCGTTTGCACGGCGCTGTGCAAGGTCGTCAAGAATCTTTGCAAGCTCGTTCTTGTCAATTGTAGCGCCGGGAAGCAGGTAGGAATCACCGGGATCGTCAACTCTTACCTTACGCATCATCTGACGTACAATAACCTCGATATGCTTATCGTTGATGTCAACACCCTGTAAGCGGTAAACCTTCTGAACCTCGCTGATGATGTAGTTCTGAACTGCCTGCTCGCCCTTAACAAGAAGAACGTCGTGGGGGTTTATCGAACCTTCGGTGATGGGGTCGCCTGCCATAAGATAATCGCCGTCGCTTACCTTGGGACGGTAGCCGAAGGGAACGGAATAAGCCTCCTCCGTGCCGTCGTCAGCGGTAACAATTGCATGACGGGTCTTCTTTATTTCCTCAAATCTTACCTTACCGGAAATCTTTGTGATGATTGCGCTTGACTTGGGACGTCTGCTCTCGAAAAGCTCTTCAACACGGGGAAGACCCTGTGTAATATCCTCTGCGGAAGCAATACCGCCGGTATGGAAGGTTCTCATTGTAAGCTGTGTACCCGGTTCACCGATAGACTGAGCAGCGATAATACCAACTGCCTCGCCTATTGTGATGGGGTTGCCGTTTGCAAGAGAAGAACCGTAGCACTTAGCGCATACGCCGTGCTTAGCGCCGCAGGTAAGAACGGAACGGATTCGTACTCTCTCAGCGCCTGTAGCGATAATCTTCTGAGCGTCAGCGTCGTTTATAAGCTTATCCTTTGAAACAAGAACTCTGCCCTGCTCGTCCTTGAAGTCCTCAACGAGGTATCTGCCCACAAGTCTTTCCTGGAGGGACTCGATTTTTTCCTTGCCCTCGCGGATTTCGTAAACCTCGATACCCTCTGTGGTACCGCAGTCCTCCATGCGGATAATAACCTCCTGAGAAACGTCGACAAGACGACGGGTAAGGTAACCTGAGTCAGCCGTTCTCAGCGCCGTATCAGCAAGTCCCTTACGTGCGCCACGGGAGGAAATGAAGTATTCCATGATGTTAAGACCTTCACGGTAGTTGGCACGAATCGGGATTTCGATTGTTTCACCGGAGGTATTTGCGATAAGTCCTCTCATACCTGCCAGCTGACGAATCTGGTTGATACTACCACGGGCGCCGGAGTCCGCCATCATAAAGATTGGGTTGTACTGGTCAAGGTTCTTTGTAAGTGCGTCGGAAACGTCGTTTGTAGCCTTGTTCCAGATTTCAAGAACAGTATTCTTTCTTTCCTGATTGGAGATAAAGCCGCGGGAGTAATACTTGTTGATTTCCATAACCTGCTCGTCCGCTTCCTCAAGAATCTGCTTCTTCTGGGGAGGAATCGAGGCGTCGCATACTGCTACGGTGATTGCCGCCTTGGTGGAGTACTTGAAGCCTAAAGCCTTTATCTTGTCAAGCACCTGAGCAGTCATAGCCGTTCCGTGGATTTTTATGCATCTTTCGATTATCTGACCTAACTGCTTCTTACCTACCTTGAAGTCGATTTCAAGGTTAAGAGCCTTTTCGGGGTCGCTTCTGTCAACAAAGCCTAAATCCTGGGGGATATGCTCGTTGAAGATAATCTTGCCGACTGTTGTATCAATTATGCGCTGGATTGTTTCCTCGCCGATTTCCTTTGTAACTCTTACCTTTATTGCAGCATGGATTGAGATTACGCCGTCCTGATATGCCATAAGAGCTTCGTTGAAGTCACGGAATACCTTGCCTTCACCCATTTCACCTGTCTTTGCAAGTGTAAGGTAGTAGGAGCCAAGCACCATATCCTGTGTAGGAACTGTTACAGGCCGTCCGTCGGAGGGCTTTAACAGGTTCTTGGCAGCAAGCATAAGGTTTCTCGCCTCGCTCTGTGCTTCCTCGGAAAGGGGAAGGTGAACCGCCATCTGGTCGCCGTCGAAGTCGGCGTTGAAGGCTGTACATACGAGGGGGTGAAGCTTAAGTGCACGTCCCTCTACAAGTACGGGGGAGAAT
This sequence comes from Ruminiclostridium sp., assembly GCA_051882255.1. Taxonomy (GTDB): domain Bacteria; phylum Bacillota; class Clostridia; order Oscillospirales; family Ruminococcaceae; genus Ruminiclostridium_E. The sequence continues at coordinate 338 of JBJERK010000126.1, read as the reverse complement.
GCCTGAATACCAAGTCTGTGAAGTGTAGGCGCACGGTTAAGGAGAACAGGGTGATCCTTGATAACGTCCTCAAGAACGTCCCAGACCTCGTCCTTAGCCCTGTCAACCATCTTTCTTGCGCTCTTTATGTTGTTGGAAAGACCTCTTGCAACAAGCTCCTTCATTACAAAGGGCTTGAAAAGCTCAATCGCCATTTCCTTCGGCAGACCGCACTGATCCATACGAAGGTCGGGTCCTACAACGATAACGGAACGTCCGGAGTAGTCAACACGCTTACCCAGAAGGTTCTGACGGAAACGTCCCTGCTTACCCTTAAGCATATCGGAAAGGGACTTAAG
>JBJERK010000125.1:0-3744 GCA_051882255.1 Ruminiclostridium sp. | reverse complement strand
GCCGCCCTGCCGCGGAACGCGGGGCGCGCCCGAAGGGCGCGCTTTTGCGGCGGCTCCGCCGCCGCAAGGCGCCGCCGCGTTTACGCGGCGGCGCCTTGGTGCGCCCGCTAAAGCGGGCGCACCCCCTCAGCCTTTTCAACCCCCACAACGGTAAGCCTGTCCCCATCAACAGTAAACCTTACGTCAGTCCCCGCAAACTCAACCCCGTAAACCCTCTCGGAGTCCTCAATATACGCAGGTCTTGGGTCCTGAGCAAGTACGCCCTTAATCGCCGCCCTCTTTTCGGCGGGGATTTTACTGAGCAGCTCTTCGGGAAAATCCACCGTAAGCAGGTGCTTCACCGTTTCGGCGGTATACCCCGCAAGAGCCTCGGGAACGCAGTCAGCCGCAGGAACATAAGGCTTTACGTCAAAAATCGGAGTGCCGTCAAGCAGGTCTGCACCCGAAACAAAAAGCACCGCTTTTCCGCCGATAAATTCTATTTTCTCCAGCTTAACGCAGGACAGCCCTATATTATTCGGTCGGAAGGGCGAGCGGGTTGCGAAAACGCCGATACGCTTGTTTCCGCCAAGGCGGGGAGGTCGTACCGTCGGCGACCATTCCTCCCGCTTAGCCTCGGAAAATTCCCAGATAAGCCAGATATGGGAGAAGTCGGAAAGCCCTCGGAACGCCTCTTTGCGGCTGTATTCCGGCAGGAATACCACACGCCCGCTTAGCTCAGGCACAAAGCCGCTTTGCCGCGGTATTCCGAACTTACTTTTAAAATCCGTTTCAATATACGCTATCGGTTTCATTCTTACCCCTCGATTATTCCGATAAGCCTGCTGTAAAAGCCCTCGGTTGTCTTGAAGTAGTTGCTGCCGATTGAGATAAAGTCGTTATCGTAAGCTTTAAGCTCCACCTTCCAGCCCTCGATATTAAGAGCTATTTCCTTATTTCTTAGGCAGTCAACCCCCATCGGCTGATACTGCGCCTTTTTCGCTTCCGATTTTATTGCAGTAACCAGTTTTTTCAGCTTTTCGCTGTCGGAGATAGCTGTTCTTTTGCTTGTGCTTCCGGTAACCTTGTTGTAAATTCCGCTTGTGGGCGTGGTAAGGTTCTTGCCCTTAAGGTAATCGGAAAGGCTTAAAAAGCTTGTGTAGGTAAACTTATTTTCGCTCATTATGCTTCTGAAAAGCTCTGCCGCAGATTCGGGATTTACCGTAAAGCAGTACTCCTTGTTCCTGAAGCCGCCGCAGTATTCGTTCCTGATATAGCAGCTGTCCTTTGTTATGGTTGCAAGAATTGCTCCACCCTTATTTTTCAAGGGCAGCCGCAGGCAGATTTTGCTTTCCCCGCCGTAGAAGTCCTTGAACCACCATTTCCTGTTTTCGTAGGTTTCGTTAGGTGAGCAGTTGTTTATTTCCACGCTGTAAAATTCTCCGAAGCCGCCGCCCTCGTTGGTGGTGCTTGCGGTTAAGGTTGCAGAAGCGTATTCCGAGAAGAATTTTTCTACCGCTTCTCCCGAAACAGGAAGCGCCGAATAGCCCGTATCATAAATGCAGTTTACATCGGCTAAGACGCCCTCAAGGTTGGTTTTGCTTATATCGTAGTAACGGATAAGGTCGCCCGCTGTTTTTGCGTTATCAGGCATTACAAGGGCTTTAAGCTTACCGAAAAGCTTTGCTGTCGCAGTCTTATCCGCCTTAAGGTAGGTATTAAGGCTGTAATATTCCGTTTTTTCTACAGAGTTCAGTATATTTACAAGCCGCACATTACCGTCGCTGAATATTTCAAGATAACAGCTGAGGGTACCCTGCTCCTGCTCCCAGATACTATCCTCCTCCTCGGGCATATCAGCTTCCTCGCCTGTACCGAAGGTTTCCCCGTAGAAAAGGCTGTCGGAGAAGTTTTCGGTTCTTCTTTCCGGTGCAGTCGGCGCAGCATTCTGAATACGCAGAGTAATCATATCCGATTCGTCAACAGCTTCGGGAGCAGCAATAACCTTTGCTGTTTTAAGGGAAGCAATAAAATCCTGTACAAAAGCGGTATTTGTATCTCCGAAGGAAAGGTAAATATTATTGTTGTAGGTGCAGTCCGCTGCCCATAAGTCCTCGTAGCTTCCGCCGTAGGTAAGGCTTATAAGCTCGCCGAAGTCTGCTGCCTCGGGGAAGGGCTTATTTTCGTAGTCGCTTCCGCCGCCGCAGCCGGGATTCCGGTCGTTCTCGTCCCCTGTCGGATGAAAGGGTATGTCCCCTTCTGCATCTGCGTCCTCGTCATCGTCAACAGCCACATCATCGTCGCCGTCATCCCAGTTTGTTCCGGGGCCTGTTGAGGGGTTATATTCGTCGCCCACATCATAATCGGAGTCGTCGTCAACGTCCTCGTCAAAAACGTCCTCTTCTTCCTCCTCGGCGCTTTCTTCGGCTGATTCCTCCTCGTCCCACAGGCTTTCGTCGGATTCCGTGCTGCTTTCGTTTTTGGCGGTATCATCGGCGGGAGCTTCCGCTTCTTCCGTTATTGCCGCAGTCCCTGCGGGCGCTTCCTCTTCAACAGGCTTTTCCTCTGCGGGAGAGTTCTCCTCCGCCGTATCTTCGGCATTTTCCGTCTGCACCGCTGTTGTTTCCTTGTCTGCGGGAGCGGTTGCGGGGGCAGTAGTTGTAATTGCCGCAATATTGCTGCTGTTATCAGCCGCACCTGCTCCCGCCGGGGCAGTTTCCGCCGCAGCCATATCTGTTGGGGAATTTACCTCGATTTCCCCGTTCATAAGCGTTGGCAGCAGTACAGCGCAGCCTATTGCAATAACAGCGCAGGCAGCGGCGGCTATGTATTTTGAATAGTAGAAAAAGGGCTTATCGGTGCGGCGGATAAGGTTTTTCATTTTCCGCTCAAAATCCCCGCTGAAAGCGTGATTTACCTCGGGGGCGGAATTAAGCTCCCCGGAATAACGCTCTGTAAGCGCCTCGTCAAGGGCTTTTTTCAGTATATTTTCCATATCTTCACTTCTCCTCATACTCTAATGCCCTCTTTTTCAAGCAGTTCTCTTAGCTTGCAGCGTGCTCTTTGCAGCCGCTTTTTAACAGTAGCTTCGCTTTCGCTTACTGCCGCCGAAATTTCTCTTACGCTAAGTCCCGTAACATTGAACATATAAAGAGCTTCGGCGTATTTTTCGGGCAGGGAGCGTATCGCCTCAATAACCCTGTTGTAGCCGTAGTCGGAAAGCGCCTCGTCGGAAACGTCGTCCTTTCCGTCGGACATATCCGAAATATCCTCGAAGGCAACAGAGTTTTCGCTTCTCTTCTTGCGGTAAATATCAAGGGCAGCGTTCTTTGTTACGATATTTATGTAAGCCTCCTGCTCGGGTCGGCAGCGTCCCTTTATCTTCCCGAAGCTTTTTGCAACAGTAAAGAAAGCCTGACTTACCGCTTCCTCGGAATCGTGATAATTTCCGAGAACGTTGTAGGCTACCGCCAGCATTTTGCTCTTATAAGCGTTGTATATGTCCTCGAAGGCAGCCTTATCCTCCGCCTCGTCCAGCATTGCCGCAAAAGCTATCATATTACACCTCTCTGCTATCTCTTATGACTCTCTGTATATATAACGTATGGGGGAACGAAAAGGTGACAGAAAATGGAAAAAATTTTTGTTTTTTGAAAAATTCTTCGCTTTGGATAGTGAATTAATGAATAATGAAGAACGAATAACGAATAGTGGAATAATAGTGGTGCGCCGCTTTGCGGCGTTATTTTTAAAATAACCGCGAAG
>JBJERK010000124.1:0-16060 GCA_051882255.1 Ruminiclostridium sp. | reverse complement strand
GGGACAAATTCTCCTCGCAAAGAAAATGGGCAAGAAGCGCATAATCGCCGAAACGGGAGCAGGTCAGCACGGTGTTGCAACAGCGACCGTCTGCGCTCTTATGGGGCTTGAATGTTGTGTATATATGGGCAGCGAGGACGCAAGAAGGCAGTCGCTGAACGTTTACAGAATGAGGCTTTTAGGCTCGGAGGTAAAGGAGGTTGACAGCGGTACTGCCACATTAAAGGACGCAATCAACGAGGCGTTCCGTGACTGGGCGGCAAACGTAGAAAATACCTTCTACTGCATAGGCTCGGTTATGGGTCCCCACCCTTATCCCGAAATGGTAAGGGATTTCCAGAAGATTATCGGCGAGGAAATCCGCTCACAGCTGCTTGAAACCGAGGGCAGGCTTCCCGACTGCGTTATCGCCTGCGTTGGCGGCGGCTCAAACGCTATGGGCGCTTTCTACAACTTTATCCCCGATAAGTCCGTGCGTCTTATAGGTGCAGAAGCGGCAGGACGGGGAATTGATACACCCGAAACTGCGGCTACTCTTGCAAAAGGCTCTACCGGCATTTTCCACGGTATGAAGTCGGTTTTCCTGCAGGACGAATTCGGTCAGATTGCTCCTGTTTACTCTATTTCCGCAGGTCTTGACTACCCCGGAATAGGTCCTGAGCACGCTATGCTCTGGAAAACCGGCAGGGCGGAATATATGGGAATTACCGATGAAGAGGCAGTATGCGCCTTCGAATATCTTGCAAAAACCGAGGGAATTATTCCTGCAATAGAATCCTCCCATGCTGTTGCGGCGGCGCTTAAAGTCGCTCCCGAAATGCAGGGCAAGCTTATGGTTATCAACATTTCCGGCAGAGGCGACAAGGACGTTTATTCTATAGCAAGATACCGGGGCGTTGAGGTCAACGTGTGAAAGGAGAGCGGGATAATGAACAGAATAGAAAAATGTTTCAGCGACCTTAAGGAAAGAAATGAAAAGGCGCTTATAACCTTTATTACAGCAGGCGACCCCGACCTTGAAGCAACCGAAAAGGCGGTTTTTGAGATGTTCGGCAACGGGGCGGATATAATCGAGCTTGGCGTTCCCTTTTCCGACCCTGTTGCAGAGGGAGTTACAATCCAGAAATCCTCCCTGCGCTCCCTTAAAAACGGCACAAACCTTACGAAAATCTTTGAAACCGTAAAGCGTATCAGGGAAAAGACGGAAAAGCCGCTGATTCTTATGATGTACATAAACACAATTTTCGTTTACGGTACGGACAGATTTTTTGCAGACTGCAAGCAGTACGGAATTGACGGCGTAATCGTTCCGGATATGCCCTTTGAGGAGCGGGACGAGGTGCAGGAATCTGCGGAAAAATACGGGGTTTTAAATATCAACCTTGTTGCGCCCACTTCAAGAAACAGAATCGAGAAAATTGCAACAGAAAGCAAGGGCTTTCTCTACTGCGTTTCTTCAACAGGCGTTACGGGAGTCAGAAGCGGCTATACAACCGACTTTGACGACTTTTTCGGCACTATAAAGAAGTACGCAAAATGCCCCTGCGCCGTTGGCTTCGGAATATCGGGTCCCGAACAGGCGAAGAAAATGTCGGGCTACTGCGACGGAGTAATAGTAGGCTCTGCAATTGTTCGGATTTTCGAGGAAAAGGGAAGCGAAGCGCCAAAGGCGGCGGGAGAATTTGTAAAATCCCTTAAGGACGCATTACTGCAATAAAAGAACAGGAATAGAAAAACTCCACGGACAAATAACAGCGTCCGTGGAGCTTTAATTATATGGGAGGTAAAGAGATTAAGCTATTAGCCGATAGCTTCGATAAGCTTTTCTTCCGCTTCTGTTGCGGAGTTGTCGCAGATAAGGTAAGCGTATTCGCCCTTGCTTCCGATAACTGTCTTTTCAGCAGCTTCAACCTGTGCAGGATAGAAGGCAAGCTCGTTTATAAGCTTTTCCTTACGCTCGTTGAACATAGCGATAACGTCCTCCATCTTGCCCTCGGCAGGCTTTACAACAGCGATTTCAATGAGGTGAACGCTCATAAGTGCGGTTGCAACGCCGTATTCGTCGATAAGGTCAAGGTCGTAGCCCATAACGTCGGAGAGCAGCTCCTCGTCCTCTACGAGTGCAGTTGCGCCGAACTCAATGCCGCTGTTAAGAACTGCGTTTACAAGCTTTACGCAGTCGTTTGTTTCAGCCTCTGCGCTGTCCTCGTTCTCGGGAACGGATGTATCGGTTGCTTCTTCTGTTGCAGCCTCGGTTTCAGCGGTTGTTTCAGCTTCGGTTGTGGTTGCTTCTGTGGTGGTTTCTGCGGTAGTTGTAGCCGCAGGAGTTGTTGTTTCCTCGTTCTTCTTGCCGCAGGAAGAGATTGATAAAATCATTGCTCCTGCTAAAAGTGCTGCGATAATTTTCTTGCTCATAATTTTTTCCTTTCTTGTCTTTTTAACTTTTTTTCTGTTCGTAAAGATATGAAAATTTATTTTTTACGAACCTTTCTCCTTTATAGAACGGCAGGTCGGAAAGGGTTACGCAGTAGGGATTTCCGAACGCCTTCATTAAGAACACTTCGCTCATATACTTTTGGTTACATTCCGGCAAAAAATTTTTGTCGAGTTTCGGTTTCCAGCCGTCTACTGCATAAACGAACTGTCCCCACCAGGGGAGCCACCAGAGCCATTTTACCTTATCTTTAACAAGATTTTCCGGGTCGGGAATATAGCCGCATTCGCTTAAGGTTGCCATTTTTCCGTGGGTGTAGGAGGTTACTTCATCGAATTTCGCCTTCTGTGATGAGTGGTCGTCCGGGATTTCGCTGTAAATGTCCTCGCCGCAGATGTCGTAGGTGTTGGGGTGAACTGCCATGTCCTTATTCTGTCCGTTCCATACCCAGATTATGTTGGTAAGCCTGTGAAAATTTTCAAGCCTGTCAAAAATCATATACCATAGCTTTTTGTAGGCTTCTATGCTTTCTCCCTCGTCGTTTCCCCTGTTTCCCCACCAGAACCAGCCGCCGTTTGCCTCGTGAAGCGGGCGGAAAAGTACGGGGATATTCTCCTTTTCAAACTCTTTCAGCATCATAGCCGCCTTGTCTATACGGGAAACAGCAAAATTATATTCGGGAGTGCCGTAAACAACCGCCTTTGTAATATCAAAGGAGGTCTTGTGGTCGTAGCCTGTGGTCTTGTAATAGAAGGACCAGCAGCAGTTATCCATATCATTCATATCATCGGGAGCGTACCAGTGCCAGCACATTGTTATTATGCAGCCCGTTTCCTTAGCCCATTCGATTGCCCGCTTTACCTGATTATCCCCTTTTTCCTTGTCCATATCCATAAGGTCGTAGCCTCTTATTGCGGGGAGCTTTCCGGTATAGCGCATATACACGGCGTCCTCCAGCTCTTCCGACTGTAAATACTGCTGACCGGACAGGATTTTTTTGCCGTAAATGCTTTTAAGGTAGTCGAAAAGGGCGGCTGCTGCCACGGAGGGCTGCTTTGAAACAAGCTTATCGGGGCTTACGGGCTTACTGTCCAGCTCTTTTAAAAGCTTATCGAAATCGGTTATATATTCCATTATATTTTACCTCGGTACTTCTCCTTTTCTAAAAGGCAGGAGATTTTTTTCATGATATAGTCGTAATTGTCCCGGATATGGGGTATTTTACAATCGGAGCAGTCCTTTATCCCGCTATCGAGGATTTTCCCGTTGCCGCCGCAGCTTGTAAAGTATAAGGGGCAGTAGCAGAAAAGGCAGCTGAAGCTTTCCTTTGGTATATCCTTGTGGCAGGGAAAGAACTCGCATTTTTCGTTCTGAAAGAACTTATAGTTTTCCGTTTTTCCCACTCTCCTTCCGCTCAATCCTTAAGGCAATACCGCACAATTAGCGGCTTACGCCTTTGCCGCACGCCCCCTTGCATCTTTTCCGTCATATTGCATAAATTTCACTTGACGGGCGCCAGCCCGCCTGCGCTCAATTTATACAATCTGACGAAAAATCTGACTGCGGGGTCGCACGACAATAACTATGCGGTATTGCCTTGATATTGTAGCATAAAAGCTTATATTTTGCAACATAAAAAAGATTCATTAATACTTTTGTATAATTTTGCACAAAAAATTCACTTTATTCTTGCAAAAATTTCAATAACGTGGTATAATTACATTTATATTAAATTTTTGGGTGCAGTAGTCTTACTGCCACTAAAAAACACTGAAAAGAGGCGTAAATATGCTTGAATTTAAGTTCGATACCCAGCTTCTTATCGAGGGCGAAAACCTCTCCGAGGACGACATCAACGACTATTTCAGAGCGAATTTCAAGGGAGACTGTCTGCTTGCAGTAGGGGACGAGGACCTTATAAAGATTCACTTTCACACCAACGAGCCATGGAAGGTGCTGGAATACTGCGCTTCCCTTGGGGAGATATACGACGTTGTAATTGAGAATATGGAACGTCAGGAGCAGGGCTTAAAGGGCTGACAAATAATAAATATTTTCGGGAGGGCGGTTTATGGATAACCCTATCGACGAAATAATCGCCATAGATAAAGCGGCGAGAAAAACCGTAGCTGATGCACAGCAGCGGGCCAAGGAAATTTTAGCTTCTGCACAGGAAGAAAAGCAAAGGCTGAAAGAGGAAAGCGCCGCAAGACTAAGCGCAGAAACTAAGGAACAGCGGTTCTCCGCTCAGAAATTAACCGATGTTGAGATAGAGCGCATTGAGGAAGAGGCGGAGGAGAAGTGCCGTCTGCTGAACGAGAGAATGACCTCGGAAAGAAGCGCCCGTAAGGCGGAGATTGTAAGCCGCATTATCGGGCTTGCCGAAAGGAACTGATGAAATGGGAAACAGCGCAGCAGTTGCAAAATCCCGCGCAGTTTACGGAAGCTTCCTTAAAAAAGAGGACTACGATATTCTTATGAATAAAAGCTCTATCGGCGCAGCGGTAGCCTATCTTCGCACAAAGCCAAGGTATGCGGCGGCTTTTGCAGATGTGGACGAGGCGGCGGTGCACCGTGAGCAGGTGGAGGAGCTTATAAGCAAAAGCGTTTTCGACAACTATATAAGAATATGCAAGTTTTCAGCGGGAAGCCGCAAGGGAATTGCCCGTTTTCATATCAAAAAGCTTGAAGCGCAGCAGCTTTCGAAGGCGGTAATTGCGGTTTCAACCGGCTCTCAGGCGGGCTTTTACGGAAATCTGCCCTACTACCTTATGGACTACCTTTCCTTTAATCCCGCAGAGGCGGCGGAGGCGAAAAGCTTTTCCGCTTTGCTTGATGTCCTTGAGGGTACAAGCTACTACAAGTTTTTAAAGCCTGTTATGAGCGGGGAAAAGGCGGACGTAAACGAGATTATTATTGCAATAAACGCCTGCTATATGAAATGGGCGTTTAATGAAATAAATTCGGGAGTAAAGGGAAGAGCCAGGGAGCAGCTTAAAAGCTTTTTCCTGCGAAAGGCGGATATTGATAACCTGCTTCTTTGTTACAGGCTCAGAACCTTTTTCGGCAGGGAGCCGGAGGAGATAAAGTCAATGCTTTCTCCCTACCATTACAGGTTAAGACCCGCAGAAATAGATGATGCACTTAAAAGCCCGAATCCGGATACTGCAATAAGAGAGCTTTTCCTTAAAAAGAAGCTGGCGGTAAATATAAGCCGCAGGGAGGACTGCCCCGAAATAGCGGTAAATGCCGCAGATATTAAGTTTTTCCGCCGACGGCTTGCCCTCAGCACAAACGAAATCGAGGCGCTTTACTCTCTTATGGCATTAGCGGAGCTTGAAGCCGCAAATCTTTTCAGAATAATCGAGGGAATACGCTATGGCTTATCCTCGGAGGAAATAGAAAAATTTATAGTTTAAGCTTACTGCATAAAAATAATTACTAAGGAAGGAATACACATGGCAATCGAGAAAGTAACGCTTGTCGATGTGGGCGGAAGTCTTAAGAAAATCAATAAGACTCTGGTTAAGTGCTGCGAAAGCGGCTGTTTTCACATTAACCCGCCGCCGAACATTTCCGACTCCCACTTAGAGGCGAAAAACCTCCGTGACAGGGGAGTTTACGAGCGTATGATAAAACGCTGCCGCATTGTTGCGGAGGATTTAGGAGTTACCCTTGACGAGAACGCCTCCTACGACGACATTGAGTACAACGTAAGTATTGACTTTAAAAAATATCTTGACGAGCTGGAGGGGCAGTTCAACTCCCTTGCGGAGGAAAAGCGAAGCCTTGACTCCGCCCTTCGCTCCCACGGAGCAATCTATCTGAACCTATTGCAGTTTTCTGGCTTTACCTCGGATTTCGACGAGCTTTTTGCCTGCCGCTATATAAAGATACGCTTCGGACGTATTCCTACGGGCAGTATAGGAAAGCTGGATTTCTACGACGACAGATGCTTTTTCTTCTTCCCCTTCGGAAACGAAACAAGCTACACTTGGTGTCTTTATTTAACGCCATTGTCCGACGCAAACGAAACCGACTTTCTCTTTAAAACCTTAGGCTTTGAGCGCACCATAATGCCCGACTACCTTAAGGGCAATACCACTGAGGCTTCCGACAGGCTTTTGGAGCAGATGAAGCGGGAAAGCGACAGGATAACCGAGATTGACGGTAAGCTTTCGGAAATCGCAGCTAAGGAGGGCGCAAAGCTTTCCAAGGTTTACGCAAAGCTTGTGGCGCTGGACAACAGCTACGAGCTGAGAGCAAACGTGCTTGTAATCGGAAACCGCTTTCATTTTTCGGGCTATGTTCCCGAAAGCGAGGCGGGGCGGTTTACCGAAATGATACGCTCGGTAGGGGACGTTACGGTAACGGTAAGAAATGCGGATAAGGACGACGAAGCGCCGGTTAAGCTTAAGAACAACTGGTTCTTCCGACCCTTTGAAATGTTCGTCAAGATGTACGGACTGCCCGCACACGACGGAATAGACCCTACTCCCATAGTTGCGGTTTCCTACATTCTGCTATACGGAATAATGTTCGGCGATTTAGGTCAGGGACTTCTTATCTTCCTGCTTGGGCTTGTGCTTTCTAAGTTCACAAGCTTCAAGTTAGCGCCGATTATGACGAGAATCGGTCTTTCAAGCGCATTTTTCGGCGTTGTCTACGGTTCTGTTTTCGGAAACGAGGAGCTTATTAAGCCCTTTTTCCGCTTCCCGAAAATCTATCAGCTTATGGGACTTACCGAGCCGCCGGAAAATATCTTCCAGGCGTCAACTCTCCTGCTTATAGCGGCGCTTTGCATAGGCGTTGTGCTGGTTATAATAACAATGCTTATAAACATTGCTGTAAGTCTCAGAAACAAGGATTTTGAAAGCGGCATTTTCGGCGGAAGCGGTCTTGTGGGCTTTGTTCTCTACACGGCGGTAATCGTGGGCGTTGGCGGAGGTCTTGCTTTCGGGCTTGATATTATGAAGCCCTGGTACGTTATCTGCTTTATCCTTGTTCCCCTTGTGCTTATGTTCTTCAAAGAGCCTATTCTTCACTCCATGGGCGCAAAGAAGTCCTCTGAAAACGGGGCGCTGGACAAGGGTCTTAAGGCAAGGCTTGAAAAGATGTTCGCTGAGGAGGACGGAAAGAAAAAGCCCGTTGGCACTTTCATAATCGAGGGAGTTATCGAGCTTTTTGAAACCTGCCTTACCTATCTTACAAACACAATGTCATTCCTGCGTATAGGCGGCTTTATATTAAGCCATGCAGGTCTTATGCTGGTTTTCAGCGTTGTGGCAAATCTTGCGGGCGAGGGTCCCGGCTATATAATCGTACAGGTTATAGGAAACCTCTTTGTAACAGGCTTCGAGGGCTTCCTTGTTGGTATTCAGGTGCTTCGTCTTGAGTTCTACGAAATGTTCAGCAGGTTCTTTAAGGGCGGCGGAAAGCCCTTTAACCCTGTAACAATAAGCTCAAAGGCTGCTTAATAAAAGAAAGGAAATTTACGGCTATGTTATTATTTTTATTACCTCTTTTTGCACTTGCACTTATTATAATTCCTCTTGCAGTAGCAATCCGCAAGGCAAGAGCAGGAAAAAGCTTCAGCAGAAAAAGAACAATTCTCCTTAACGGCGGAGTTTTTACCGGCGTTATGATTCTTATGACGGTTTTAATGCCTGTTATTGCAGGAGCGGAGGGTGTTGCTGCCGTGGCTGAAACGGGAGTAACAGTAGGCGAGGGCTTAAAGGCGCTTGCTGCTTCCCTTTCAACAGGCTTTGCAACAATCGGTACGGGTATTGCGGTAGGTAATGCTGCTTCCGCAGCTATCGGCGCTACAAGCGAGGACGAGAAGAACTTTACAAAGTCCCTTATCTTCGTTGCCCTTGGCGAGGGTGTTGCAATCTACGGACTTCTTATCTCAATTCTTATTCTTTTCAGCTGATACCGAGAAACCGAAAGGACGGATATTTTGAAGTGCTTTTTAATAAGCGATAACGTTGATACCCGTATGGGTATGCGGCTTGCGGGGGTTGAGGGCGTGGTTGTCCACGAGAAGAACGAGGTTATGGAGGCTCTTAAGACCGCCGTCGCAGATAAAAGTATCGCTGTCATACTTATGACGAAAAAGCTTACCGAGCTTTGCTCGGGGGAGATTTACGATATGAAGCTTAATCTTAAGAAACCCCTTATCGTTGAAATTCCCGACAGGCACGGCGATTCCCATATCTCTGATACGATTACGGGATATGTGAACGAGGCAATTGGAATTAAACTGTAAAATTTTTACGGTGTTAGTGCAGTAATATCTGAGGTTACAGAAAATGATTGATAATGATAAGCAGCTTGAACGCCTGCGTAAGGAAGTCGAGGAGCAGGCGAACAAAGAAGCTGAGAGTATTATTTCCGAAGCAAAGAAAAAGGCGGAGGAAATGTTAAGCGAGGAGCGCACACAGCTTGAAAAGGAGCGGGGACTTGCGGCGCTTTCAATGACAGGGAAGTTTGAGGCTTCCGAAAGAAGGCGGCTGTCCGAGGTCAGAAGCGGCGCTGACAGAAAGGTACTGCTCCATAGAAACGGACTTGTTGACGACCTTTTCTCCGAGATAAGGGAAGAGCTTGAAGCATTTGTGAAAAGCGAAAATTACGCCGATTATCTGAAAAAAGCGGTGGAAAAGGCGAATGGGGCGGAAGCTCTCTGCCAGGGTACGGTTATTCTCTGCCGCCCCTGCGATAAGACTGCTGCAATAAAGGCAGCAGAGGGTTATCCCGTTACCGCAGAAGCAGACAGAAGCATAGAAATAGGCGGAATTACCGTAAAATACCCAAAGGGAATAGCGATAGACCTTACTTTAGATACTGCCCTTGAAAACGAAAGGGAAGCTTTCTCGTCGGATTCGGCTATGCAGCTTTAAAGTCAATTCTACACCAAAGGACTTGAATTTATGAACACAATTTACGCAATAAACGGACCTGTTATAAAGCTTAAGGGAACTAAGGATTTCTCTATGAGAGAAATGGTTTTCGTAGGCGAGAAAAGGCTTATCGGCGAGGTTATCGGGGTAAGCGGGGAATATACCGTTATTCAGGTTTACGAAAATACCGCAGGTCTTAAAATCGGCGAAAAGGTTGAGGGTACCGGCGGACCTATGAGCATTACTTTAGGTCCGGGAATTATCTCCAACATTTTCGACGGAATTGCAAGACCCCTTACCGAGATGAAAAAGACGGACGGCGCTTTCGTTTCCGAGGGCAGCAGCATTTCCACCGTTGACAAGGAGCGGGTTTTCGAGGTAACTGTTACTGCGAAAGTCGGGGACGAGCTTACAGGCGGCGAGGTTTACGCTTACTGCAACGAAAGCTCACTTATAGTAAATAAGGCGATGGTGCCGCCGGACATAAAGAAGCTTAGGGTTACTTATGTTGCCGAAAGCGGCGCTCATAGGGTTGACGACGTTATCATAAGGGGCGAGGTTAAGGGCGAAGAAAGGGAGTTTACCCTCTGCCAGAAGTGGCCGATAAGAACTCCCCGACCCGTTAAATCCCGTATTCCGATAAATACGCCCCTTATTACGGGACAGAGAATACTGGACTCTATCGTACCTATCGCAAAGGGCGGTACTGCGGCTATTCCGGGCGGCTTCGGAACTGGTAAAACTATGACCCAGCATCAGATTGCAAAGTGGTGCGACGCGGATATTATCGTCTATATCGGCTGCGGCGAGCGCGGAAACGAGATGACTCAGGTTCTTGAGGAATTTTCCGAGCTTATCGACCCGAAATCCGGCAAGCCCCTGACCGACAGAACCGTGCTTATCGCAAACACCTCGAATATGCCTGTTGCGGCAAGAGAGGCTTCTATCTATACGGGCATTACCATTGCGGAATACTACCGTGATATGGGCTACGATATTGCAATTATGGCAGACTCAACCTCCCGCTGGGCGGAGGCGCTGAGAGAAATTTCGGGAAGACTTGAGGAAATGCCTGCTGAAGAAGGCTTTCCCGCTTATCTTCCCTCCCGTCTTTCGGAGTTCTACGAAAGAGCAGGAAATGCACAGACTCTATCGGGAAAACGGGGCAGCGTAACCATTATCGGCGCTGTTTCGCCCCAAGGCTCCGACTTCTCTGAGCCTGTAACACAGAATACAAAGCGCTTTGTGCGCTGCTTTATTGCACTTGACAAGGCGCTGGCTTACGCAAGACACTATCCTGCAATAAACTGGCTTACAAGCTATTCGGAGTATGTTGACGACTTCACGGAGTACTACGAAAAGAACGTTGGCGAGGATTTTCTTACCGTAAGGCAGGAGATAAACAGCCTGCTCTTAGAGGAAAATAAGCTTATGGAGATTGTTAAGCTTATCGGCGCAGACGTTCTTCCCGACGACCAGAAGCTTGTAATCGAAACCGCAAAGGTTATAAGAACGGGCTTTTTGCAGCAGAACGCCTTCCACAAGGAGGACACCTACGTTCCCATGAAAAAGCAGCTGCTTATGATGAAAGCAATACTGCACCTTTATAAAAAGGCACTTGAAGCAGTAGGAAAGGGTATTCCTGTTTCAGCGGTTGTGGCTACGGGGCTTTTTGATAAGCTTACAAAGATGAAGTACGATATTCCCAACGATAAGCCCGAAATGTTTGATGAATATATGCGGGAAATCGACAGAGTAATCGGCGAATTATCCTGATGAAAGGATTGATAGAATGAACGTTCAGTATGCGGGACTAAGCGAAATAAACGGACCGCTCGTGTGCCTTGAGGGAGTAAGCGGCGTTGCCTACGAGGAGATTGCGGAGCTTAGGCTTGAGGACGGCACAAGGCGCCTTGGCAGAGTTGTGCAGATGGAGGGGGACAAGGTAATTCTCCAGGTTTTCGAGGGTACCTCCGGTCTTTCCCTTGAAAATACCCGTACTGTCTTTAAGGGCAGACCCCTTGAAATTCCTCTCAGCGGCGAAATGCTTGGACGAGTTTTTAATGGGGCAGGAAGACCTGCCGACGGGCTTGGCGAGGTTTTCGCTGAAAAGCGGGGAGATATAAACGGACGGGCGCTTAATCCTGTTGCAAGACAGTACCCCAGAAACTATATCCATACCGGCATTTCCTCAATAGACTGCCTTATGACCCTTATAAGAGGGCAGAAGCTTCCGATTTTCTCAGGCTCGGGTATGGCGCATAACAAGCTTGCTGTCCAGATTGTAAAGCAGGCGAGAATTGCTGAGGAAAACGGAAAGGACTTCGGCGTTGTTTTTGCGGCGATGGGCGTACAGAACGACGTTGCGGACTATTTCCGCCGTTCCTTTGAGGAAGCGGGAGCTTCCAGCAGAGTTGTAATGTTCCTTAACCTTTCAAACGACCCGATTATCGAGAGAATTTTAACTCCCCGCTGCGCTCTTACGGCGGCGGAATACCTTGCCTACGAGAAGAATATGCACATTCTCGTAATTATGACGGATATTACTTCATATTGCGAGGCGCTTCGTGAGTTTTCATCATCAAAGGGCGAAATCCCCGGAAGAAAGGGCTATCCCGGCTATCTCTATTCCGACCTTGCTTCTCTTTATGAAAGGGCAGGAATAATAGAGGGCGGCTCAGGTTCTGTAACCCAGATTCCGATTTTGACAATGCCCAACGACGATATAACCCACCCTATTCCCGACCTTACCGCCTATATTACCGAGGGGCAGATTGTTTTCGACCGCAGGCTTGATTCCATGGGCATTTACCCCGGGCTTTCGGTGCTGATGTCCCTGTCAAGGCTTATGAAGGACGGAATAGGCGAGGGCTGTACAAGGGACGACCACAGCGACGTTGCAAACCAGCTTTTCGCCGCCTATGCAAAGGTGCAGGACGCACGCTCACTTGCTTCGGTTATCGGCGAGGACGAGCTTTCGGATATTGACAAGAAGTATATGGAATTCGGCGTACAGTTTGAAAACCGCTTTATAAATCAGGGCTTTGATGAAAACAGGAGCATGGACCAGACCTTAGAGCTTGCATGGGATTTGCTGTCCCTGCTGCCGAAATCGGAGCTGGACAGAATAAGCGACAAGGTTATCGAAAAGCATTATCACGCTTAACTCTAAAAGGAAGGCTTTACTATGGCACAGCAGGTTTTTGCAACCAAGGGCAATTTAATAGCAGCAAGACGCTCGCTTATACAGGCGAAAATCGGCTATGAGCTTATGGACAGGAAGAGAAATATCCTTATCCGTGAAATGGTAAGCCTTACCGATAAGGCACGGGAGCTTAACGAAAGTCTTGAAAAGACCTTTGCAGAAGCCTATCTTGCCCTTCGTACCGCTAACGTTACCGACGGCGTAATTATCGACAAGACCGAGCGTATGCCTGTTGACGACAGCATTGAAATCAGTTTCAGAAGCGTTATGGGTATTGAGCTTCCGAGGGTAAAGGGCGGTGACGCTGCTCCCACTCTTTGCTACACTCTTGCGGATACCGATTCCGCATTTGATAAGGCGTATATCTGCTTTACAAAGGCTAAGCAGACGGGGCTTGTGCTGGCGGAGATAGAAAACAGCGTTTACAGGCTGTCTACTGCAATAAGAAAAACCCAGAAGAGAGCAAATGCACTTAAAAATATCCTTATCCCTATGTATAAGGAGCAGGTGCGGTTTATCACAAGCGCACTTGAGGAAAAGGAGAGAGAGGAATTTTCAAGGCAGAAGATTATCAAGGCGGTTAAGCTGAAAAAGCAGCAATAATTGACAATATCCCCCGTATGACAGCTGTTTCATACGGGGGAAATTTAATGAATAGTGAATAATGAATAATGAATAGCGAAGAATTGTGGTGCGCCTGCGGCGCTTATTTTAATATCGCGGCGAAGCGGCACCATTATTATTCATTTTTCGTTATTCTTTATTCATTATTCAATATATCTATAATAATTCTTGTAATTCCTGCTGTCTCTATAAATTGTGACCCCCGCAGAGCAAGCTCTGCGGGGGTCGGGTGATATGGAGAGGAAAATAATGAGGAGGTGTGTCTTGGTTAGTTCTTACTTTCCGTAAGAATTATCTCAACGTCAACGCTGTCAACGCCGTTTCTTTCGTTTGCTCTTGCAACAGTAGCGGTTATTGTGTCGCCTACCTTCATCTTGCCGATAATGCCCTGAACGTCGGCAACGGTTGATACATTGACGCCGTTGATTTTAGTGATAATATCTGAAACCTGAAGTCCGCTCTTTGCAACAGGGTCGTTTTCGTTGATTGAAGATACGAGAAGTCCCTGAGAAAGCTTTGTGCCGTAAAGCTGAGCACGGTATTCGTTAAGCTCAACGGTGGTTATGCCAAGCACGGGTCTGCTCTTGACGTAGCCGTAGCTTAAAAGGTCCTCCATAACAGGCTTTGCTTCATTTATCGTAATTGCGAAGCCAAGTCCCTCGTACTGGTCAACAACTATCTTTGAGCTTACAACGCCCACAACGTTTCCGTACATATCGAAAAGTCCGCCGCCGGAGTTACCGCTGTTGATTGCGGCGTCAATCTGGATAAGGCTTAAATTGTAGCCCTCGGAAAGGCATACTCTTTCAAGTCCCGAAACGATACCCTTTGTCATGGTGTGCTTGAAAAGTACGTTTGAGGAAACGCCGGGGTTGCCGATTGCGCATACCTCTTCGCCTACGGAAAGGTTGCTGCTGTCGCCAAGCTTAGCTGCAATAAACGGCTCGTCACGCTCGATTTTCAGCACTGCAATATCTGTATCCTCGTCGGAGCCGATTACAGTAGCTTCATACTCGTGGGTTGTGCCTGCGTCGTAGTAGTCGTTTACTTCAACCACAAACTTGACATAGTTGGTTACAAGGTGAGCGTTTGTAAGGATATATCCGTCCTCAGTGAACACAATGCCGCTTCCGTAGCCTACATAGACGGGCTCGTCGTTCTTATTCTGATTGTACCTGTCTTCGTAGCCGAAATAGTAATCGTAGTAGTCGTTATAAATTGTGGACTGGTCGGCGTAAACCTTTATGAAAACGATTGTGTCGTTTACCGCCTGATACAGCTCCTGAGAGGTATAGGTGCCGTTAGGACCGGTGGGCGTAACGTCGGAGGGGTAAATCTTTTTCGTGCTTTCATCCGATTCTGAGGAAGAAATTGCGTCAAGCGCTCCTGCAACGTCGCCGCTGCCGCTGGGCGGGTCGATTTTCTCATCGCTGTTATCGGGGAGAGAGTAAGAGGCGGTAACGTTCTGCTTTTCGCCGCTTGTGTTTATTATATTGCCTGCAAGAAGCGCTCCGCCGAAGCCTGCTCCGCCGCCCACAACTGCTACTGCCGCAACAAGGGCGATTACAGTTCTGAGCTTACCGTTCCTTGTGCGGGGCTTCTGTCCTGGAGTCTGTATATTCTGCATTCCCTGAGGCTCCTGTGTATAGAAATTCTGCTCCATAATCTATCATCCTTTCATGCCTGTATGCATTATGTAGTGTGCTTGCTCCGGATTTCCCTTTGCTGATTATATAATAAAGCCCGAATGTGAAAACAGCGTGATTATTATTTTAATTTTGGGACATTTTTGGATAAATGAAATCAGGGGAAATGTGAAATGACTGTGAAAAAGTTAATTTTCTTTTTGTGCAGTCTCTTCTTCCCGCTCCTTAAGCTTTACCCCAAGGGCGATACCGCACTCCACACGCTTTCTCATAAGCTGGCACTGGAGCTTATTTGGCGTTCTTACGTCTCCCTCGTAGATATAGCCCGTAGCGTTGCAGCCGCCTGAGCAGTAGAATCTTGCCCAGCAGTCGGCGCAGTCCTTCTTGCTGTAGATATGGGTTTTAGCGAAGTAGTCCGCAATTTCCCGATTGACCTCACCATCATATATATTGCCCATTTTCCAGCTGTCAATACCAACAAACTGGTGACAGGGGTAAATATCTCCATCGGGAGTTACCGCAACATACTCGTTTCCGCAGCCGCAGCCACGAAGCCGCTTGATTGCACAGGGACCCTGCTGCAAATCAATCATATAGTGGAAGAAGTTGAAGGGCTTTTTGCCTGTCTTTTCAACGCTTTCCGCCATAATATCGTAAAGTCGGTCGTAGCCCGCAAAAATTTCGGGTAAATCCTTTTCGGTAATAGCGTAGCCCTCTGTTTCGGGTGCAGTTACCGGCTCAACAGAAAGCTGGTCGAAGCCGAGAGAGGCTATGTGCAGAACGTCCTCCACGAAATCAAGGTTGTACTTTGTGAATGTACCGCGGACATAATAATCTGTTCTGCCGGGCTTAGTCCTGCCCGCAACAAGCTTTTTGAACTTTGGCACGATTATATCGTAGCAACCCTTGTTGTTGGGGGTTATTCTGATATTGTCGTTTACTTCCTTCCGACCGTCAAGGGAAAGAACGCAGTTGGACATTTCGTTATTGATATACTCGATTTTCTCGTCATCCAGCAGCAGACCGTTGGTTGTAATAGTAAAGCGGAAGTTCTTTCCGTGCTGCTTTTCAACGCTTCTTGCGTAGTCAACGGTAGCCTTTACCGTGTCCCAAGCCATAAGCGGCTCGCCGCCGAAGAAGTCAAGCTCAAGATTCTGCCGTCCTGCGGACTTTTCGATAAGAAAATCTATTGCCTTTCTGCCTGTTTCCGGTGTCATAATCTTTCTGCCCGTACCGAAATCTCCCGTTTCCG
>JBJERK010000123.1:0-3749 GCA_051882255.1 Ruminiclostridium sp. | reverse complement strand
CATAATCCCCAGCACCTTCCTTATTCTTATGGAGGACCCGGTGATGTGCCTTGTATTTATTGCAATTGCAATAGTAATACAGAACCTTAACGGCAACGTCCTTACTCCCCGTATTCTGGGCGAAAGCACAGGACTTTCCAGCTTCTGGGTTGTTTTCGCAATCCTTGCGGGTCAGGGACTCTTCGGCTTTATTGGTCTTATTATCGGCGTTCCTCTTTTTGCAGTACTTTATGCTGCGGGAAAAACGATTGTTGCAGCAAGGCTCAAGCAGAAGGGACTTCCCGCAGAGTCCGACCATTATACGGATATAGCCTCCTTCGAGGAGGAGGGTCTTGTCCCCGTTTCCCTTGCCGAAACCGTAAAGCGGGAGCAGGAGCAGCAGGAACAGCGGGAGCGGGAGCTTAAGGAGCGCAGAAGGGCTGAACGGGAAGCAAAAAAGAATGCAATAAAGGAAAAAATGGGCAAAGGCGGAAAGGAATGATATAATATGAATATGGAAAAGCTTAAGCGGGACTACGGCGATGTGCTCTGGGCGGGCAGGAAGTGTATTCTGGGACTGCCTGTCTCCTTCACCCGCTACATTCTCACGGAAACCTCTCTTTACACGAAAATCGGCTTTCTCAATATAAAGGAGGACGAAATCGAGCTGTACAGGGTCTTCGACAAGAAGCTTTCCTTTACTCTATGGCAGAGGATTGTGAACTGCGGAACAATTTCCCTTATGTCAAAGGATATGGACACCCCCGAAAAGAAGCTTATCTCTGTCCGAAAGCCCAGAGAGGTAAAGAAAATCCTTGATGAGGCGGTAAAGGTACAGCGGGACAAGTATTACGTCCGCGGCAGGGATATGATAGGAAATATGGGCGGCTGCGACCACGACGACAGAGAAGATTTTGCTTCTGACGATTTCACTGAATAATGGCTGCTTTTTACGGAAAAATTGTGCAGAATTTACGAAAAATTCATATTTTCAAAATATTTTTTAAAAAGCTGTCACTTTTTTACTCCGAAAACTGTTTTATATTATAGATGTTCTATCCCGTGAGGATATTACATATTGAGAGAAAATCTCTTCCGGCGTTCTGCCGCAAAGGAAATTTTACGGAACGCTATGCAAAGAAAGGAAAGGAAAAGTTTATGAACAAGCTTATCAGAAAGGCTGCGGCGATTTTTACTGCCGGCGTACTGGCTGCAACAGGACTCGGCGCAACAGGCTTTGCCGCAAACGAGGAGCTTATTGCAAGCTATACTGCTGCATACGCTGCGTCGGTATCAAAGCCTACATATTCGGTAAAGGGCGATAAGGGCTACAGGTATGTAAAGCTGTCAACTGACACATCGGGCGCTACAATCTATTACACAACAAACGGAAAGACCCCCACTACAAGCAGCAAGAAATACAAGTCCGGCACGCTTCTCAAGATAACCAAGAATGTCCAGATAAGGGCTATTGCAGTAAAGGGCAGCGCAAGCAGCGCAGTTATGACCAAGACCTTTAAGGTTGGTACGGTTCTCGGCGACGTAACAGGCGACGGAAAAATCAACACCAACGACTACAACCGCCTGAAGAGCTATATCAATAAGAAAACCACCTATATCTGCAAGGACAATGCAGACGTTAACGGCTCCGGCACAATAACCAGCAAGGATCTTTCTTTACTTAAGCAGTACATTAACGGCGATATAAAGAAGTTCCCCACAGCAGACGATGAGGAAGTAACAGCTTCTCTTTCCGTTACACCCAAGATTACTGTCTACAAGACCTACGGCGGAAAGAAGATTGAGCTTACCTGCTCCGACAAGGACGTTACCCTGTACTACACAATAAACGGCAAGACTCCCTCCAAGAGCACCCTGAAGTACACAGGCAAGTTCATTGTTGACGACGATACTACAATAAAGTGCGTTGCATACAAGAGCGGAAAGTACAGCAAGGTAGTTACAAGAGAGGTTGAGGTTGACCAGTGCAAGAGCGTTGAAACCGATACCCCCACAGACAAGACCTATAAGGATTCCGTAAAGATCAAGCTTTCCTGCGATACTGCCGATTCAAAGATTTACTATACTCTCGACGGTACAGACCCAAAGAGATTCGGTACTCTTTACAAGGGCGCTATTGAGCTTACCGATGACACAACCGTAAAGGCATACTCAAGAGCAAAGGGTTATGCCGACAGCGCAGTCAAGACCTTCACCTACAAGGTTGAGTCAACGGATTTCAGCATTTCCGGCGTGGTATGGAACGACACTCCCAGCGCCACCTCAAAGGCCGATGGTATCCGTCAGAACGGCGAGGCAGGAATTAACGGCATTACCGTAAATCTTATCAATGCAGCTACAAGCAGCCGCGAGGGTACTACAACAACAGCGACAATCAACGGCGTTCCCGGTTCCTATAAGTTTGACAAGCTCAAGCAGGGTAATTCGTACAAGGTTGAGTTCGTATTCAACGGACAGAAGTACAGAGCTTACGATTATGTTGTAAGCAACGGAAATCAGGCTATTACTTCAAGCCTTCCTACTCTTGTTATAAGAAAAGGAGGCGCATTCACCACCGACGGCAAAACTATTTCTACTGTAAACAGCTACAACACTGCAATTACAAGCAGCAATTTCACTACCTACGCAGTTACAAATGCAAAATACACCTCAACCGCAACAAACGTTAACCTTGCGTTAAAGACGAACGTTTACGGCGATATGAAGCTTACCTTCGTTCCTTCTTCTGTAAGCGGCACCTCCGGCAGCAAAACGCTTACAGGAGCAGCTAACCAGCAGGTTTCTACAGGCGATGTTGTAACCTTCAATCTTACTCTTACAAACAATTCGCCCTCACAGAGCCTTACCGGCTTAACAATGAGATTATATCTCGACGAGGGTCTTACTCTCCAGAGCATAACAAGCTCCGGAAATTACAGCGCTGATTACAGCCCCAACGGTACTGCTTCGGGCTACAACGTTTACGACATAGACAATATCGTCCGCAGCAGCTGTGCTCCGGGCAGCGCAATTACCCTCAGCGTAAAGGCAACCGTAACTGCTGCAAGCGGTGCAGCTATCTCCAACGCTGCTGAAGTTACCTCCTACAGATATTCCGGCTCCTGCTATGACAAGTCCTCTATCCCCGGCAATATGAACAACTTTACTGCAAGAGAAAACGACGAAGCCAAGACAGTTGAGCTCAAGGTTACAGACGGCGGTTCTTCCACCACCAAGTCAATCAGCTGCAACACAACCACTCTTGCTGTAGAAGCAAACGCATCTCAGAAGTATAAGGTAGTTGTTGAAAACGGAACAGCAGGTCTTGACGACGTTATCATTGACAACGGCGGAAGCAGCGCCTTCGATTATGTGGTTGGCTACGAAAAGTTTGACTCGACTACAATAATCGAAATTACCGTTATCGGTAAGGCAGAGGGCAGCGGTTCTATCAAGGTTTACCTTAAGGAAGATACAAAGAAGGTTGTAACAACAACCATTTATGTAAAGCCCGCACCCGTAACAGCTACGCCTACTCCCGATACACCCGTATAAGCATAATTATTTACAGCACAAATGCCGTGCAGTCTTAAAGGCTGTACGGCATTTTTGTGTTTTATGACTGTAATTAATGCTCTTATACTATTTCTTTTTATGGCAGGAAGGCGTTACCGGATAAAATCTGCCTGCGGGGTTGTACGGCAATAATACTAAAAACCATTTAAACTCAGGAAATCTTTGCCAAAATACGGCACCGCTATCGTCGTCAA
>JBJERK010000122.1:0-3772 GCA_051882255.1 Ruminiclostridium sp. | reverse complement strand
CAAGCTGTGCGTCCATAGGGTCGCCGCTTGCCTCGGCGTCCGCTCTTAGCTTCGGGATAGTTTCGGTTCTTATCTCCTGTACCCGCTCCTTTCCTGCCTCAATATAAAGGGCAAGCTCCCTGAAGCAGTCAAGATTCTGCTTGTACATAATGTCGTAAACGTTTATGTCCTTAAGCATATCCATTCTTGCCTTTTCAAGGGCTGCTTCTATCTTGTCAATCTGCGCCTCCGCCTTGTTATAACGTTCAGCCAGCTTTTTTAGGTTTTTTACGGCAGTTTTAACTCCCGGAAGCTTTGAGAGAATACCCCCGTCGCTTGTAAGTGAGGCGGGGCTGAGGCTATTTACCTCCACCACAAGGTCGGACAGCAAATCGCCTACCTGCCCGCCGTCCTTTGAGCGCACATTGTCAAGTATCGAGTCGGTAAATTCAGTCAGTCTGCGCTGTGCGCCGATACCGTACTGAGTGGTGGAATTTGCGTCGAGGAAGTCGATTCCCTTCTTAATTTCCGCAATTTTCGTTTTCTCCTCGGGAGAAAAATCCGGCTTTGTTTCTGCACTCTGTACCGAAATTGCCGTATCCTCCGCTGTTGTGGTTTTTCTGAGTTTTGAAAGCTCTGCAAGGCTTATTTCTGACATAGTTAGTCCTCCATTTCGTCTATAATTATTTTCATGACCTTGTAATCGGGCATGTTTATAACAGAATTAAGCTCGGGTGGGATTCCCGTAACAGCGGTTTCTTCGCTTTGTTCGGAAATGTCGCAGCCGCTTGTGCGAAAGCCGTGCTTCTCCCAGGCAAGCTGCTGTATTTTCTCGTCGCAGAGTGCTGCGGCGCCCAGTTTTCCGGTATCGTCCAGGGCTATGTAGATATGGGTTGACCAGATTGTGGGAACGGGATATATTATCACAATATCATTGGCGATTTTTGCGAACTGCTCCGGATTTTCCGCAGCGTATTCAAGCAGCTGGTTTTCGTAGCCTGCAATAATCGGCTTTGCGCCTATTCCTGTACGCAAAAACTGATTGAACAAATCCGAGGAGGAGGTTTCCATATAGCCCAAATCCGAGAATATTTTCTTAAGCTGGGGCAGTACCGCCCTTACTCCCTCCTCGTCAGCAGTCCGCCCGCCGCAAAGCACATTTGCAAGCAAAGCGGCAAACATATTTCCCGAGTTTGAGCGAGCCGGGTCGGTGGTGTCAACAGAAAGTGTTCCGTACAGCTCGGGCAGTCCGATTTCCGCCCAGCTTACCCCCTGCACCAGCTTATCCGTAAGCTTGGTCATATCAGCGTAATAAACGCCCTCGGAGGTGTAAACCGTACCGTCCGATGAAAGCGCCTGCGCCACCGCCTTGTGGGAGTAAAGGACTATGGGCGTGTTGAAGATAATCTCGTCTGCAACAGGTTCGCCGTGCTGTTCCTTATAGTATTCGAGTGCAGTCCTGCTTGAGGGGAAGAGATAGTTTCTTCCCGCCTGCTCCGCTGTTACCATATCCAGAGAACCCGCACGGGAGTAGTTGAAGGAGAGGTGATATTTCTTTGCAAGAATGTCCGAAATCTCCTTGTCCTCCATAATTCCTATCTTTTCACCGCCAAGATAGCCGTTTATTACAGTAAGCTCGGGCTGTCTTCCGAAGAAGTAATATATAGCGGCGCAGACAACTACTGCGGCGAGAATAAATGCGCCTATAAGCTTTGATTTCATTTGCCCATCTCCATTTTCACCGTTTTTTCCAGCAGCTCAAGCTCTGCCTGCATATCCGTAAGCTCTCCCCGCATAAGCTTTTCAAACTGCCCGCAAAAGGCTTCATTAAGGGTGACAAGCGCACTGCGGGTATTGTTTTTGAGCTTGCATATCGCCTCGGTTTCAATATTTGAATTTTCAAGGTCGATATATTTTTGCAGCAGCTTTGAAGCGCTGTCCTGATAGTAGTCGATAAACTGCCTTGCCTGTCGGATTTTAGGCGGGTTGCTCTCAAGATACTTTATTATCGCCGCCGAGGTTTCCGCAAGCTTCTGCGCTTCGCTTCTTACCTCGGAATTTCTGATTTTGCGGATTGAGTCAAGAATATTGTCGTAGTCCTCTTTTGCTTCGGTAAGCTTTAATTCAAGCTCCTCTCCGTTTTCGATAAAATCAATATCCATTCCGCCGATACTGCGCTTTGGCTTTGTAATCATATACAGCCCCGCATATATTCCTGCTGCAATCGGAAGGTCGATAAGAAAGGGCCAGCCCAGTCCGAAGAGCATTGTAAGAAAAGCGCCGCCTGCCGCAGCACCGGAAAAGACTGCGCCTGAAATCTGCCGAAAATCCTTTTTCACTTTAGTTATATCCCTTTACACTGCGGAATGCGGCGGTAAGGTCGCTTCTTCCGTCAAAAACCCTTGCGTTTGTAAGCTCTGCAAGCTCCTGAAGCTGCTCGTCATCGGCGTCGCCGAACATAATTGAAAATACGGGAACATCAAGCCCGTAGGAGTTGTATTTTTCAACGAAATCCCTGCGGGTGGAGGTGGATGACATACCGTCGGACATTATAATAATTGCGGGAGAATAAGCGGAAATATCATAATTCTCTCCGATTATTTCAATTGCCTTTGAAGCGGCGGCGTACATATCCGTACCGCCTCCCGTTTCCTCCGCCTCAATGCAGCTGTAAAGCCGCTCCAGCTCATCGTCCGCTGCGCTTTCCGCAGTATAAACGTTAAGCACCTTGCTGTCAAAGGTAATAACGATATTTATTTCGTTATCCTGTGGCTGGAGCAGGTTTTTCTCTGCGTTTTCCCGCAGAAGTATCTGGCTCATGGCGTAAACAAGCTGCCGGTTTCCTTCGCCGCTCATACTGCCGGAAAAGTCAAGACAGTAGACGCTTAGGGAGGGCTTTCTGAATGCAGTCTGATAAAGATTAAGGGCTTTCATCAGAGTATCCTCTGCGGGCATTGTTATGGGCGACAGGATTTTATTTGTGTCAATTCCCCAGTCTGCTCTGAAAACCTGGCTGTAATCGGAATAGTCCTCAGTAAAGGAAGTCCGTCTTCCTGTGCGGCGGATTTCCTCCTGTACTTCATCGGATAAAAGATACTCCTGAACTTTCAGAAAAGCCTTTTCCTTGTCGGAATTTCCGTGGTCGACGTAGGCAAGGGGAGAGTCTGCAACCGTCAGCCCGTCGTAGGGGTAAACGGCGTAAAGCGGCTCTCTGCCCGCTTCTGTAAGCTCCCTGTTTGCAGCAATTATCAGCGACTCGTAGTTCACCATAGCGTCGTAGCTGCCCTCAAGGAACATATCCTTAAGCCAGTCCGAGCTTCCCGAGCTTCTGTTAATGCCCGAAAGGAGGGAGGCGATATTTTCCCTTAATTCGGGGGAGTTCAAATCCTCCGAGGTAAGCGCCGAGGTTTTGCCTGCAAGAGCATAGAGAAAGCCTATGTAAGCGCTTGCCCCCGAATTTGACTGAGTAGCGCTGGTCATACAGAAGCTGAGCTTGTCCGAGGTTATTGCAGCAAGAATATCCTTTACCGAAACCCTGCCGCTTGTAAATCCAAGGCTCTCCGCCACGGATTTCCTAATCCCGAACACAACGGGAGAGGAGGAAACCGACCGGTCGTGCTTGATAAGGTGCTGCACGTCACCAAGGGACAGCCATATCCCCGAAGCGGGCCACACTGCGTCATAATCTGCCGCTCCGTTTTTAAGCTCGTTCATAATATCCACCGAGCCCTTGTAGGTCATTTCTATTCCAACGCCCGTTTTTTCGGAGCATTTTGCAAGAATTTCCGAAAGC
>JBJERK010000121.1:0-3780 GCA_051882255.1 Ruminiclostridium sp. | reverse complement strand
AGACGCAGACGAGGTAGATTTATCCAACCTCCAGCGGCAGGTTATCCACACCACAAAGGACGTAGGAAAGGCAAAGGTTCTCTCCGCAAAGGAAACAATGGAGGCAATAAACCCTGACGTTACGGTAAAAACCTACCGCACCTTTGTTACAAGCGAGAATATAATGGAGCTTATCGGGGACTACGATTTCATAATTGACGGTACGGATAATTTCCCCGCAAAGTTCCTTATAAACGACGCCTGCGTAATGGCGAAAAAGCCCTTTTCCCATGCGGGAATAATCCGCTTCCAGGGACAGCTTATGACCTATGTTCCGGGAAAAGGTCCCTGCTACCGCTGCGTTTTCAAAAATCCTCCGCCCAAGGACGCTGTTCCTACCTGTAAGCAGGCTGGCGTTATCGGCGCTATGGGCGGAGTAATCGGAAGCTTGCAGGCTATGGAGGCGGTAAAATATATTCTTGGTGCAGGAGATTTGCTGACGGGCTATCTTCTTACCTACGACGCTCTGAAAATGGAGTTCCGCAAGATTAAGCTGCCCTCCGATACGCATAATTGTGCGGTTTGCGGGGATAATCCGAGTATAACCGAGCTTATTGACTATGAGCAGGCAGAATGTGACGGTGTGCACTTATGATAAAGATAAGCAAAAGAGACTATCTGAAAATCCTTGCCCACGCAGAAAGCTGCCTGCCCGAGGAGGCATGCGGACTTATTGCAGGCGAGGTTACAGATAGCGGCAAAATCATAAAGAAGGTCTATCTTCTCACAAATACAGACCACTCCAACGAGCATTTTTCCCTTGACCCGAAGGAGCAGCTTTTGGCGATAAAGGATATGCGTGCGGAGGGCTTGATGCCTCTCGGCAACTGGCATTCCCACCCGGAAAGCCCCTCAAGACCCTCAGAGGAGGACAAGCGGCTTGCCTACGACAGCAGCGCAAGCTACCTTATTCTATCCCTTATGTATCGGAACAATCCCGTGCTGAACTCCTTTAAAATCAGCGGCGATACTGCCGAAAACGAGGGACTTATTATCGAAGAATAACAAAGGCAGTATCAAATAATTATTGCCTGAGAAACGAAGTGATAAAAATGTACGATACCCTTATAATCGGAAGCGGCCCCGCAGGACTTTCCGCAGCAATATACGCAAAGCGTGCTGCGCTTAACGCTGCCGTAATCGAAAAGAACTATATGGGCACGGGGCAGATTGCCGAAAGCGAGCGGGTAGACAATTATCCCGGTCTTTACGGCGAAAACGGCTTCGACCTTGGTGAAAAATTCCGAAACCACGCAAAGGCTCTCGGAACAGAGTTTATCGAAGGAGAGGTTATAGCAATTTTTCCCGAAAACAAGGGCTATCGCATAACTCTTTCCGATGACAGGGAGCTTCTCGCAAAAACCATAGTCTATGCGGCGGGAACAGTCCGCAGAAAGCTTGGAATTGCGGGGGAAGAGCGGCTTTTCGGAAAAGGGGTTTCGGTTTGTGCAGTATGCGACGGCGCATTCTACAAGGGAAAAACCGCCGCAGTAATCGGCGGCGGAGATACCGCCCTCGGCGACGCAGCCTACCTGTCCAGAATAGCCGAAAAGGTATATCTTATCCACCGCAGAGATACCTTCAGAGCAAATAAAACCTTACAGGAGCAGGTAAAAAAAGCTGAAAATATCGAGCTTGTCCTGAACGCAGTTCCAACCGAGATTATCGGCGAAAAGCGGGTTGAGGCGCTTAAGGTAACTGCAAACGGGAAAGAAAAAATACTGCCCGTAAACGGAGTTTTTGTTGCAGTAGGCTCAGTCCCCGCAAGCTCGCTTTTAGAGGGACTTGTTAAGCTTTCTACCGAGGGTTATATAATAGCGGGGGAGGACTGCAAGACCTCTGCGGCGGGAATTTTTGCAGCAGGCGACATTCGTACAAAGCCCTTAAGACAGGTTGTAACCGCAGCGGCAGACGGAGCAAACAGTATTCTGTCTGTGGAAGAATATCTTGCAGAGCAGGGAGAGTAAGCCCATGAAAACAGAAAGACTTAAAACGGATTTGCTTATAATTGGCGGAGGAACGGCGGGCTGCTACGGGGCAATAACCGCAGCGGAAAATCCCGCCCTTAAAATTCTTATCTGCGAAAAGGCGAATATAAAAAGAAGCGGCTGCCTTGCGGCAGGAGTAAACGCCCTTAACGCCTATATTACCGAGGGAAGAAAGCCAGAGGACTACGTTGCCTATGCAAGAAACGACGCAGCCGGTATTGTGCGGGAGGATCTGCTTCTGTCAATGTCCAGAAAGCTGAATGAAGTAACAAGCCGGCTGGAGGAAATGGGACTTGTAATCCTTAAGGACGAAAACGGGAAATACATAGCAAGAGGAAACCGAAATCTTAAGATAAACGGCGAGAATATTAAGCCGATTTTAGCTGGTGCAGTTATCGGGCTGCCAAACGTTACGGTGCTGAACAGGGTCAACATAACCGACTTTTCCGTTGAGGACAACAGGATAAAGGGCGCTTTCGGAATAGGGATTGAGAACGATACCTTTTACGTTATAGAAGCGGGTGCAGTAATTATTGCAACCGGCGGTGCTGCGGGGCTTTACAAGCCCAATAACCCCGGCTTTTCCCGCCATAAGATGTGGTACCCGCCCTTTAATACCGGCGCAGGTTACGCTATGGGCATACGCCACGGGGCTGAAATGACCACCTTTGAAATGCGGTTTATCGCCCTTCGCTGCAAGGACACGATTGCTCCCACAGGAACGCTTGCACAGGGCGCAGGAGCAAAGCAGGTAAACTCTCTCGGGGAGGTTTACGAGAGCAAATACGGTCTTACAACCTCTGAGCGGGTTTACGGAACGGTTATGGAAAATATAGAGGGCAGAGGACCCTGCTACCTAAAAACCGAGGGAATTTCCCACGAAAAGGAGGAGGCGCTTCTTAAAGCCTATCTGAATATGGCGCCCTCCCAGACTATAAAATGGATAGAAAGCGGTATGCCGCCGTCAGAACAGAACGTTGAAATCGAGGGCACAGAGCCTTATATCGTAGGCGGTCATACTGCCAGCGGATACTGGGTTGATACAAAAAGAGCAACTACTATAAAGGGACTTTTTGCGGCAGGAGACGTAGCAGGGGGCTGCCCCCAGAAATACGTTACAGGCGCTTTGGCGGAGGGAGAAATTGCCGCAAGCTCGGCGGCGGAGTACCTTTCCGAAAACAGCAGTACTGCAATAAACGAAGAAGAAATTTCAGCTCATATCGCCGAAATCAACCGCTTTTTGGGCGAGGACAAATCCGATTTTACCGCAGAACAGCTCGAAGAGGCTATGCAGACGGTTATGGACAGCTACGCAGGCGGAATAAAGACGAATTACCGCTTTAACGAAAAGCAGCTTTCTATCGCCGATTACAGGATAAAGCAGCTTGAAAAGCTGTCGGATAATCTGCACGCAGATGATTTTCAGGAGCTTATGTATATCTACGAGCTGCGGGAGCGGCTGACGGTCTGCAGAAGCGTTATCGCCCATCTGAAAGCCCGTCACGAAACCCGCTGGCACAGCTTTGCGGAAAACCTTGACTATCCCGAAAGGGACGATAAGAACTGGAAAAAGTACGTTAATTCCCGCCTTGAAAACGGGGAGATAAAGATAATTCTCAGAGATTTAACAGAGGAGGGGCAGGAAAGCTATGAGCATAGCAATTGACAAGGCTAAATGCGTCGGCTGCGGCAGGTGCCACGAGGTATGCCCCGGAACTCTAATAAAGCTTGACGAGAACGGAAAAGCCTATAT
>JBJERK010000120.1:13332-16387 GCA_051882255.1 Ruminiclostridium sp. | reverse complement strand
CTTCGGTAAGCTTCCAGCAGGAGAATATACGGTAACTTTCCGTGCAAGCAACGGCGAAAACAGCGACGCTATGGAGCTGCCCCTGAAGGTAGTAGAAACAAAGCAGGAGGTAAGAGTAGGCAAGGATATAAGCCTTGAAGAACTTAGCGGAATCTCTCCAACAAAGTGGCCTGTTTCCGTTACCTTCTATGATAAGGAATACGAGTTCTGCAAGGAAATTTTAAGCAAGCTTGCTTACTATTACGGCGAGCGGCTTGATATGGAGCTTGCAAGCAGATTTGCGGAAACCGAGCTTGGCTGGTCCGAAAACGGCTATGAGGAAGCGGTTGAAGCTGCAACTGCCTCGGGCTATGCTAAGCTTATGGCGAGCAGCGGAACCGACATAAAGCTTACCGCCCTTTTATGTGCTGCCTTCCCCGAAAGCGTTTCAAGAGAAGCGGTTATAACCGCCTTTGAGGAAACACTTAAGGATTGCGACAAGGAGGATATGGCGTACTGCTATATGGGACTTGCAGCGCTGGGTAAGCCTGTTATCGGCGATATAAACAGACTGCTTGCCGACGAGGACAGCGGGCTTAACAGAAAGGAAAGGCTTTATCTTACAGCAGGTCTTGCTTTAGCGGGAGATTTCTCCTCGGCGTATGAAAGCTATACTGCTCTTACGGAGAATATGAAGTTCTACGAGGGCAAAAAGGGCGCTTACGCTTACCTTATTGACGAGGAGTACACAAGGCTTGCGCTTCTGACAGCCTCCGTGCTGAATCTGCCCGAAGCAGAAATGCTTGCAAGAGGACTTGTTTCAAAGGAACCCAAATACGACAGCTATGCGCTTGAGCTGGTTGTGTACATAAGAAACTATGTGCCGGAAATAAGCGGGGACGCTGTATTCAGCTACAGCTTAAACGGCGAGAGAAAAACTGTAAAGCTTGACCGCTACGGACTTTACAGCCTGTCCTTCGATAAGGAGCAGTTCCTGAGCGCCGATTTCAGAGTTGACTCCGGCTCGGTATCCGTTTATGCAGGCTATGTGGGCAGAATAAGCGAGATTTCGGAGACTCCCACCATGCAGGTTACAAAGAATTATACCGTAAGGGCAGGAAGCGAGCTTAAGCCCGGCGGACAGATTACTGTAACAATAAACGCAGAGCCTTACAGCGTAATTGAGGATATTATCCCCTCCTGCGCAAGATTCTGCGAATGTCCCGACTCGTTCTTTGACTGCACAGGTCAGCATATCAGACTTTACACCGGTAAGAGCGGTACTGTAAGATACGTTATAAATCTTACAACAAGCGGCGATTTCGTAACCGAGGGCGCTTATGCCTATAACTACGATAATGACGGTAATTTCGTCTGGGGAATAAGCGAAAGCGGCACTATTACGGTAGATAAAGTCAATGAAGGCGTATAAGATTTTAGGTGCAGGAGCTGCGCTGCTGCTGGCTTGCTCCTGCATCGCACAAAAACAGTTAACCGGTGAAGCTTCGGAAATAACGGCGGCTGTAACAGAAATAGCGGAAACAAGTCAGCCGCAGGAAACAATTGCTTCCGCTTCAAAGCTGCTGAGCTGCAATTTCTTCGACGACAGCAGCTTTATAATGTGGGACAACAGGGCAGAGGACTACCCCTCGGACAAAAGCATACTTGCAGGGGTAGTCCCCCACCATCTTACGGCAGGACATCTAATCTCGGGATTTTTCAAGGCTGCCTCAAAAAGCAGGGAAGACGTTGAAACGGTTGTTATAATTGCAACCTCCCATTACGAGGGCAAAGACACGTTATATACTACCTTTTCCGACTGGGATTCGCCCTTCGGAGTGGTTGAAACCGACCGTGAGATAGCTGAGGCGTTCTGTGAAAAGCTTGGGGCAGTTACCGATGATGAACGGCTTGAGACGGACCACGCCGCCTCATCACATATACCCTTTGTAAAGCACTATTTTCCCGAAGCAAAGGCGGCCTGTCTTTTAGTAGCGCCAAGCTATGATACAAAAACGCCCCAAAGGATTGCCGAGGCGCTTTACAGCCTGCCCGAAAAGGAAAACTGTCTTTTCCTGTTCTCAATAGATTTTTCCCACTATCTTTCCCCCGAGGAAGCGGATAGCAGGGACAGGATAACAAGAAAAGCGGTGGAGGAGAGGGACTATAAGAGGATTGAGGGCTTTAAAAACGACAATGTTGACTCGCCCTTCTGTTTAAGCGCCTACCTGCGGCTTTCGGAGCTGCTTGGCGGAGAGGTAATTGAAGCCGACAACAGCAACACGATGAAGGTTATCGGAGTGCCTTACAGCAAGGAGGTTTATACCGAAGGGGTTACGAGCTATTTTGTGTTTATGACGAGCTGAAAAAAAGAGTACTCGCTTTATTGCGGGTACTCTTTTTGCTTGTTTATATATGATTGTAGAAAAGCTATATTTCAGGCTGTCAAGAAGCCGACAGATAACAGGAAGCCGCATCGGGTTGCAGGAGGCAACAAAGCCATCGCGAAAAGCGGCACGAGCGCCGCCGTATACTTGCCATCTTGTGTTGCATGCGTGTTGCATGGTTTTGAAAAACTATGTTATTTTGGGGTTTTTGCCGTTATTTCTGGGGAATTATTTTTCCCGCTTATAATGCGGAAAAATGCGATAACAAAGGGGATTAGGCTTTGTTACCGCATTATTTCGATGGTCGGAGTGACGGGACTCGAACCCACGGCATCTTGCTCCCAAAGCAAGCGCGCTACCAACTGCGCTACACCCCGATATATATTAAATTCAGTCAAATCGTAGTTTTTAAAGGGCTTTGCAAGGCTTGCTTTGTCCGCCCTCTTGCGGTGCCCGGAATTTTTGCTCCATACGTCGCAAAATTCCGACCGCTGCGCCTTTTTTCCCTCGCTTTATCCGCCGCAGGCGGCGCTGAGAATACAGTCCTCTCTTGCGGTGCCCGGAATTTTTGCTCCATACGTCGCAAAATTCCGACCGCTGCGCCTTTTTTCCCTCGCTTTATCCGCCGCAGGCGGCGCTTCGGGAAAAAAGCCCAAAGCAAGCGCGCTACCAACTGCGCTACACCCCGA
>JBJERK010000120.1:0-13232 GCA_051882255.1 Ruminiclostridium sp. | reverse complement strand
GCGCTTCGGGAAAAAAGCCCAAAGCAAGCGCGCTACCAACTGCGCTACACCCCGAAATACCATTATATTATATACTATATCCCTACGCTTGTCAATAATTTCTCAAAAAATTCTTTCTTCCGTCAATTTTTTTTGCCTAAACTGTTTACAAAAGACACAAAATGTGGTATCATTATATCAGTTGCATAGTATATCGTGTGATTTGCAGTTCATACGGTAAGAGTATATGCAAAAACAAAAGGAGGATGTTTCCAATGGCAAGACAAAAACTTACAATGGACGGTAATAACGCTGCGGGTCACGTTTCCTATGCGTTCACCGAATTAGCGGCTATTTACCCCATTACACCTTCGTCCGTTATGGCTGAAGTAACAGACGCTTGGTCGGCGGCCGGAAGAAAGAATATTTTCGGTCAGGAAGTAAAGGTTGTAGAAATGCAGTCCGAGGGCGGCGCAGCAGGTGCTGTTCACGGTTCTCTTTCCGCAGGTGCTCTCACCACGACCTATACAGCTTCACAGGGTCTTCTTTTAATGATACCCAATATGTATAAAATCGCAGGCGAGCTGCTCCCGAACGTAATTCACGTTTCCGCTCGTGCGCTTGCTTCCCACGCTCTTTCAATCTTCGGCGACCACAGCGACATCTACGCTTGCCGCCAGACAGGTTACGCTATGCTTTGCTCCACCAACCCTCAGGAGGTTATGGATCTTGGCGCAGTTGCACACCTTGCTACAATCAAGGGCAGAGTTCCTTTCCTTCACTTCTTCGACGGCTTCAGAACCTCCCACGAGATTCAGAAGATTGAAGTATGGGATTACGATACTCTCGCTAAGATGGTAGATATGGACGCTGTTGCTGCATTCCGTGACAGAGCGCTCAACCCTGAGCAGCCTGTTCTCCACGGTACAGCTCAGAACCCCGACATCTTCTTCCAGGCAAGAGAAGCTTCCAACAAGTACTATGACGCAATCCCCGAAATCGTTACCGAGTACATGGACAAGGTTAACGCAGAAATCGGTACAGATTACAAGCTCTTCAACTACTACGGCGCACCCGATGCTGAACAGGTTATCGTAGCTATGGGCTCCGTTAACGACACTATCGAAGAAACAATCGACTATATGCTTGCTCAGGGCAAGAAGGTAGGTCTTGTCAAGGTAAGACTTTACAGACCCTTCGTTTCTTCTGCATTTGCTGCTGCTATCCCTGCAACAGTAAAGAAGATTACAGTTCTTGACAGAACAAAGGAACCCGGCTCTATCGGCGAACCTTTATACCTTGACGTTGTAGCTGCATTAAAGCAGGAAAACAAGTTCCAGGATGTTCCCGTTTACTCCGGCCGTTACGGTCTTGGTTCAAAGGACTGCAACCCTGCACAGATTATTGCAGTTTATAACAACACCGAAAAGCCCAGATTTACAATCGGTATCGAGGACGACGTTACAGGTCTCTCCCTTCCTATCGGCGAGAACCCCAACACAACTCCCGAAGGCACAACATGCTGCAAGTTCTGGGGACTCGGCTCCGACGGTACAGTTGGTGCAAACAAGAACTCCATCAAGATTATCGGCGACCATACCGACATGTACGCACAGGCTTACTTTGCTTACGACTCCAAGAAGTCCGGCGGCGTAACAATTTCTCACTTACGTTTCGGTAAGTCTCCTATCAAGTCCACATACTTCGTAAACAAGGCAAACTTCGTTGCCTGCCACAACCCCTCTTACATCGACAAGTATGATATGGTACAGGACGTTGTTCCCGGCGGTTCCTTCCTTCTCAACTGCCAGTGGTCTGTTGACGAGCTTGACGAAAAGCTTCCTGCACCCGTAAAGGCTTACATCGCTAAGAACAACATCAACTTCTACATCATCAACGCTATCAAGGTAGCTAAGGAAATCGGTCTCGGCAACAAGACAAATACTGTTTTACAGTCTGCTTTCTTCTCTATTGCCAACATCATTCCCGCTGCTGACGCTATCGAGTACATGAAGAAGGCTGCATACAAGTCCTTTGCTAAGAAGGGCGAGGACATCGTTAACATGAACTACGCTGCAATCGAAAAGGGCGCAGGCGAGGTTATCAAGGTTGACGTTCCCGCTTCCTGGGCTAACGCAGAAGGCTCTCTCCCTGTTCATACAGCTACAGGCGACAACAAGAAGCTTGTTGACTACATCAACAATATTCAGATTCCCGTAAACGCACAGAGAGGCGACCAGCTCCCCGTATCTACCTTCGTTGATATGGCAGACGGTACCTTCCCCCAGGGCTCTGCTGCATTTGAAAAGCGCGGTATCGCAGTTGACGTTCCCCAGTGGATTCCCGAGAACTGTATCCAGTGTAACTTCTGTTCAATGGTATGTCCTCACGCAGTTATCCGTCCCTTTGCTCTTAATGCAGATGAGGCAGCTGCTGCTCCCGAGGGAATGAAGATGAAGGACGCTACCGGTCTTCCCGGACTTAAGTTCGCTATGGGTATCTCTGTTCTTGACTGTACAGGCTGCGGCGTTTGCGCTAACGTTTGTCCTGCTAAGAACAAGGCTCTCGTTATGAAGGGTCTCGATTCTCAGCTTGCTGAGCAGGCTAACTTCGACTACGCTATCAAGACCTCCGATAAGCCCGAGGTTCACGAGAAGTTCAAGGATACTACAGTTAAGGGCTCACAGTTCAAGCAGCCCCTCCTCGAATTCTCCGGCGCATGCGCAGGCTGTGGTGAAACTCCTTACGCAAAGCTTATCACACAGCTCTTCGGCGACAGAATGTATATTGCAAACGCAACAGGATGCTCCTCTATCTGGGGCGGTTCCGCACCTTCAACTCCTTATACAACCAACAAGGCAGGCAGAGGTCCCGCTTGGGGCAACTCCCTCTTTGAGGACAACGCAGAGTTCGGTCTTGGTATGTTCTTAGCTCAGGATACACTCCGCGGCAGAGCACAGGAAAGCCTCAAGGCTCTTGCTGAAAAGGCTGAAAAGCCTGAGGTTAAGGAGCTTATCGCTAAGTACTTTGATACAGTAAACGACGGCGCTGCTAACCTTGCTGCTACAACAGAGCTTGTTAAGGCTCTTGAAGCTTGCGACTGCACAACACCCGAGAAGGCTGACGTTCTCAAGCTCAAGAACTACCTCTCCAAGAAGTCCAACTGGATATTCGGCGGCGACGGCTGGGCATACGACATCGGCTACGGCGGTGTTGACCACGTTCTCGCAAGCGGCAAGAACGTAAACGTATTCGTATTCGATACCGAAGTTTACTCCAACACAGGCGGTCAGGCTTCCAAGGCTACCAACATCGGCGCTGTTGCACAGTTTGCTGCTGCAGGTAAGGCTGTCAAGAAGAAAGACCTCGCTGGTATCGCTATGAAGTACGGCTATGTATATGTTGCTCAGATTGCTATGGGCGCAGATATGAACCAGTGTATCAAGGCAATTGCAGAAGCTGAAGCTTACGACGGACCTTCCCTCGTAATTGCTTACGCTCCTTGTATCAACCACGGTATCAAGGGTGGTCTTACAATCGCTCAGCAGGTAGAAAAGGAAGCTGTTCAGGCAGGTTACTGGCATCTGTTCAGATTCAACCCCGCTGCTCCCGAGGGAACAAATCCCTTCTCTCTCGACAGCAAGGCTCCTACAGGCGACTACAAGGCATTCATGATGAGAGAAGTTCGTTACAACTCCCTCATGAGAGCTAACCCCGAGAGAGCTGAAAAGCTCTTCAACATCGCTGTTGAAAACAGCAAGAAGAAGTACGACGATTTAGTAAATCTCGTTGAATACTACGCAAAGTAATCACTTTTCGGAGCTTAACGGTTCGGAAGGACAGGGGCGATATAGCCTTTTGTTCAGCCCGGAGTGATTAACCCGAAAGGCAAGGCGGTACAGCCGTCGGAAAGATGCGAAAGCATTTAAACCGGCGGATATGTACCGCCTTTTATTATTGTGCTGATAAATTTCCGCTTCAGCAGATATATTACGTCAGCAGCTTTCGTATCATAGGGTTTTCCTTCACTTTACTATTTTCCACTATCCTGAATACATAATAATTTGTGTGCATTTTGCTGATATTTGTCAAAAATTCTATTTTGTATTTGACTTATCTATGATTTTATGTTATAATGTTTATTAAATATAGATGATTACGAAAGGACTAATTTTATGAGCAAGGTTGCCGTAATTACAGACACAAACAGCAGTATGACCAAAGAAGAGGCAGAGCAGCTTGGGATTTTCCTTCTGCCTATGCCCTTTATAGTAGACGGAAAGCAGTATATGGACGGTGTTGACTGTACCTATGAGCATTTTTTTGAAATGCTCGCAGCCGGCGCAGACGTTTCCACTTCACAGCCTGCTCCCGACGCATTAACCTCTCTCTGGGACAAGGTGCTCCAGGATTACGACGAGATTATACATATCCCCATGTCAGCCGCCTTAAGCAGCTCCTGCGCAACAGCAAAAGCCCTTTCCGCAGACTATAACGGAAAGGTATGGGTTGCAGACAACAAGCGTATTTCCATTTCTGAGCGCCAGTCTGCTCTTGACGCTTTGTATCTTGCAAAGCAGGGCTTCTCCGCTGAGGAAATCTGCAAAAAATTAGAGGAAACAGCCTTAAATGCAAGTATTTATCTTGCTGTAAATACACTTGAGCTTTTAAAGAAGAGCGGAAGAGTTACAGCTGCAGGCGCAGCCCTCGCTTCAATCCTCGGCTTAAAGCCTGTTTTACAGATTCAGGGCGAAAAGCTTGACGCTTTCTCAAAGGCAAGAGGAATGGCAAACGCTCAGAAGGTTATGCTTAATGCAGCCAAAAAGGATTTAGAGGAGCGTTTTGCAGGAAAGCCCGCCCATATCGACGTTGCGTATTCGGGAGATTACGAGTCAGCCCTTGAATGGCTTGAAATTGTCCGTGATTTCTTCGGGGACAAGAATATCCAGATGTTCAGACTGCCTATAAGTATTGCCTGCCACGTTGGCGCAGGTGTAAAGGCGGTTGGGATTATTGAGGAAATAAAGTAAGTGGAGCTTACTTAAATATAAATAAGAAAGGGAAATTACAATGACTATTTCTGAAATGAAAGTATTAATCTGCGACGATTCTATGCTTGTCAGAAAAAAGCTTGCGGATATTCTGACCAAGCTGGGCATAGCATCAATTTTCAATGCAAGCAACGGCGAAGAGGCTGTTGAAGCCTACAAGACAAATCAGCCCGATATTGTTTTTATGGACATAGTTATGCCCGGAAAGACAGGACTTGAAGCTCTTGTTGACATCAAGGAATACGACAAGAACGCAAAGGTTGTTATGGTTTCCACAATCGGTACACAGAGCAATCTTATCGCCGCTGTAAAGGCGGGCGCTTACGAGTTTATGCAGAAGCCCGTAAATGCCGACGAAGCGGAAAAAATCATCAACAAGGTGCTTAAGGAAAAGAATTGAGAGGTAAATTATGTTTACACAGCTATTCGGACATTATCTTTTAAATAAAGGCGTTATTACGGGAGAACAGCTCCGTGCGGCTCTCGAAGCAAAGAACGGAACAAGGGCGAAGCTTGGCGCTCTCGCAATCGACGCAGGCTATATGACTGCCGAGCAGGTAGAGCAGGTTCACGAGGAACAGCGCCGTGTGGACAAGCGTATCGGCGATATTGCAGTTGGTATGGGATTTCTTACTCCTGAGCAGGTAGACGAGCTTCTCGCCCGTCAGAAAACTGCAAATATTGTTCTCGGACAGACCCTTATCGACCTTGGCTACCTCACAAACAAGCAGTTTGAGGAGGCTCTTTCGGGCTACAAGGCAAGCGCTTCCTTTGCAGACGAGAATACCGACGACAGCAAGCTGGCTGCCGATTTTGTTGCAGTACTTGGTCTTGAAAACTCCGATAAGAAGGATATATACGTTGAGTATCTCCTGCTTCTTGTAAAGAACCTTATCAGATTTGTTGGCGATGATTTCGTTATCGGAAAGCGCATTGTGCTTGACTCAGTAAAGCCCTCATTCGCTGTTTCACAGGAAATCAAGGGCGAAATTGCTGCCTATACCGCAATCTGCGGCGAAGAAAAGGCGTTTATCGGTCTTGCTTCCCGTTATGCAGGAGAGGAAGTTACCGCTCCCGATGAGTTTGCGGAGGCTTGTGTAGGCGAGTTCCTTAACCTCCAGAACGGTCTTTTCTCTGTAAATATCTCCAACGAGAAGAATATCGAGCTTGACCTTACTCCCCAGACTCCAGAACACGGCGCAGATATTTCTCTTGCAGGCGGCGTTGCAATCGAGCTTAACTTCTCCTTTGGCAATATCGTTGTTGTTGTACGGGGCAAGTAAAAGTAGATTTATAAGAACATCAGCTCCCGAAGCGGTTTCATTCCGTTTCGGGAGAAATTTTTTGCAAAACTTTCCGAAAAAACGTCACAAGCCCCCAAAAAAGTCGTTATATGAGGTGAAAGGAGGGGATTTAAAGTGAATGATTCCGGGATCATAGAACTGTTCAACAGCCGCTCTGAGGAAGCGCTTTCTGAAATCGAGAGCAAGTATGGCAGATTATGCAGGAAAATCGCACGAGAGATTTTAGGAAGCGAGGAGGACGCCGAGGAGTGCGTGAACACGGCATATTATAAGCTATGGAATGCAATACCGCCCAAAAATCCCGACTCCCTCTGCGGCTATCTCTGTGCAGCCGTAAGAAATACCGCTTTTGATACCTGCAAGCGAAAAGAAGTACATACCGAAAGCTTTGACGAGCTTTCCGAGATAATCTCCGACAAAAGCAGCGTAGAAAACGGTGTTGAGGCAGAAAGTCTTACTGCACACATAAACGGCTTTTTAAAGGAAATAGGCAGTAAAAACAGGGATTTGTTCATAGCCCGCTACTATTACGGTATGGGCTGCGGCGAAATCGCAGAAAGAACGGGGCTAAGCGGCGAGGCGGTAAGGGCAAGGCTGTACCGGATAAGGGGACAGCTTAAGACATACCTGACGGAAAGGGGAGTAAATCTATGAATGAAAGGAAAAATCCGCTGGAGGAGGCACTCGGCGGAATTGATGAAAAGCTGATTGAAGAATCAACCCTGCGGCTTTACGGGAAAAGCGATAACGTTCAGAAAGCAGAGTTCGTAACCGTAAACAGGGAAGGGAAAAAGAGTAAAAAGGGTATTTTCTGGGGCATTACCGGCGCAGCCGCAGCCGCAGCTGCACTTATAACGGTAGGCGGAATTGCGGCTAACTACAACGGAGTTGTAAACGGCATTGAAATAACTCTGCCGCCTGATAACCCCGGGGCAGTATCAACCTCTGAGCCTTGGGAGCCTTCTGTCGTAACAACAACAATACTTACCGAAAATCCCGAATGGATAAACGAGCCGGGCGATTTCAGAGCAAGCTGGCTTGGAGAGGACAAAAGCGGGAATGTTTACGCCTTTGACGATACCCAGAAAAAAATCCTTGCCTATTCGGGAAACGGCGCAATTACAGCCCTTGAAGACTTTGATTATTTCGTTGATATTACAACCGAATACGGCTTTTTGAATCAGGATTTTTCGGGCGTTGTTGATGATGGCTTGTACTTTGCCGAAAGAACCGAAAGCGGGCTTATTGTACGGATATACAGCGCCGAAAGCTTCGAGAAGGCGCGGGAGTTTGTAATCGAATGCAGCAATCCCGAAATGATAAAGCTTAGCCGTAACGGAAAATATGCGGCTGTAACAACGCTGACCGGCGAAAACGAGAACGAGCGTATGATTACGCTTTTTGACGGCGAGAGCGGAGAAAAAATAAAAAGCTTAGGACTTACAGAAAGCTATCTCGCCGAAAACGGATATTACAACAGAATAAGCTTTGTATCTTCGGAAGGAAAGCTTATTCTCTCCTGCGGAAATGACGCAGTATTATGTGATTTGATAAATACAGTCGAATTGAAAACGCTTGATATTGTTATGGGCGACTGCAGCGATTTTGACGACGGAATTATTGTATTTACCGATAAGCCCGAGGCTGCAATAATAGACGCAAAGGGTAATGTGACGGTAAAAGAGCTTACCGTAGACAGCGAAGAAATTCCTTTTGCAGGAAGAAACTGGAGCGGAACAAGCTCTCAGAACGGAAAGTATATTCTTATTACCGAACAGAAATTTGATTACGGGCTTATGGATTTTACAAGCTCTGTAATGAGCGTTTACGATTCGGCGGATATGAGCCTTATAAGAGTTGTTGAAGCGGATAACACAAGCGGAGAAAAAGCCTATATAACCAACAGCGGACGGGTTTACTACACCTGCGTTGATAAGGTAAGCAACACCGCATTTACAAACGCATTTACTATTGACACAATGTCGGATTCCGATTCCGAAAACTATGTAAGAACAGGCAACAGCCCCGTACAGTACCGCTTTGAGAACTTTACGACCGGTCAATGGGCAGGAATTAATTCCGACGGCGAGGTTTATTCGATAATCGGCAAATACCTGTATGGCGATAAGGATAAAAAGCTGGAGCTTTCTGAAAACAGTGCGGTTGTTATGTTTGATAACGGTGTTGCTGTTGCAGGATTTACGGGAACTCAGAATGAGCTTAGCGTTTATAATCGTGATTTAGAGCTTTTACATAAATTCACCAATAGCAGAAACAGAAGTATGTCCGCATTATCACCCGATGGAAGTCTTGTTGCAGGATTTGAGTATTTCTCATCCGGTGATGAGGATTTCAGCTTAGGAATAGCCGTATATTCGGTAGACAGCGATTTCCCTGAATATACCCGCATAGATATTGAAAGCGGCAGCGGCATAAATGCAGGCTATAATTTAAAATTCTCAGCGGACGGCTCGGCTATTGCCTTTTACGGAAAGAATACTGCCACAGACGCAAACCTTACAGGCATAGCCGACATAGCAACAGGCGAGGTAGTCTACAATGAGTTCCTTACCGGCAGAATAACTCCCTTTATCGGCGGTTTCCTGCTTACGCCTTCCTATATGGGACCGAATGCGGCGATAATGGACATTAAGGGAAATATCGAAACTATCGATTTTATCTCCGTTTACGAAGCGCCCTATACAACAATTTCTCCGAAGGGAAATTATATTGCGGCGGTTACGCATAATGCCGAAAAGGATACTATAAGGATTCTGAACAGGGCAGGCGAGGAGATTAAGAAGCTTGACGCTGAGCCGAAGATAAACTCCCTTTATATCGACGATGAGGGAACTGTGTATTTCAGTACGGATACGACTATGGAAAAGGTAAGTCTTGAGGGAAAAGTATCTGATATTGAGGTGCAGAACGAGGATAGTACAGCTACAGATGAATCTAAGGGTGATTTTGAAGCCTATACTCCTCCCGAAACATCAAGCGGAGAATAAACATTACGCTCTCATACTGTTCCGATAAAATAAGCGCCCCACCGAAAATGGGGCGCTAAGTTATATTTTGCAGTTAAAATCCGTTTTACAGCAAGGGCAGCAAACGGTATGACTGCCTTTTTTTCTGGGAAGTCTTAAAATTTTCTTGCAGGAAGGGCATTTGCGGTAAGCGTGGGTCTTGCGCTCCGCAAACATTCTTTTTCGCAGAGAGAAGAAGCTCTTGATTTTACCGATAAGGGTAAGATATTTTGCATTTTCCTCTCTGCGCTTTGTGTAATTTCTTGAAAAACAGCGGTACATTGAGAAAATCAGCACAGCTGCTTCCAGTATCCAGAGCAGTGGCGAGCGGACAAAGATATTAACCGTAATCAGCAGCATGCAAAGCCAGGTAAGTGCTGTAAACAGCTGGTCGGGGCCGTATCTTCCGTTCATAAATGCGGCAGCCTTTTCTCTGAATTTCATAAAATTACCTTCCTTCTGTTCTCTATGTCGTAAGAATTATCTGATAATTCCGGGCTTATCCTTCATCGGCAGCTCCTTGCGCCTTTGTGTGCTTATCCTCTTTGTTGGCGAGGGAGTAATAAGCCTT
This sequence comes from Ruminiclostridium sp., assembly GCA_051882255.1. Taxonomy (GTDB): domain Bacteria; phylum Bacillota; class Clostridia; order Oscillospirales; family Ruminococcaceae; genus Ruminiclostridium_E. Next base: position 3,301 of record JBJERK010000120.1, on the reverse strand, counting down.
GCAGCGTAAATATAAAGTATGCTCATCATTCTTCTGAATTTCTGAAAATATCGGATTTTCATGCGCTCTGTCCCTCCTCGGTGCTGTAGCTGTAGGGTGGTCGGCTGTCCTCGTAATTCCTGCTGCGGTAGCCGCCGAAAAGACCTGCAATACCGCCGAAAATAAGCGAGGAAATAAGCCGTATTATCAGTATAAATAAAGTAATTCTGAAAAAGATTCTGAAAGGATTGAAGACTCTGAAGGCCTGCCTGCGCCTTTGGCTTTCTTCTTCTGAGTCGGAAAAGTCGTAGTAATAATATGTGCGCCTGAAATCATAGCCGCCGCTGCCCATAGGCTCAGTGGCTCTTTGAGTGCTTGCGCCGGTGTTTGCGGAATAGCTTTCGCCATTTGTCCTGATATTCTTTATCTGCTCGTAGGCGGCGTTTATCTCCTTCATTTTCACCTCGGCGGTTTTGTCGCCGGGATTTAAGTCGGGATGATATTTTCTTGCAAGAGCACGGTAAGCCTTTGTTATTTCCGCTTCCGTAGCATTTTCTGATACTCCGAGAACCGCATAAGGGTCGTTCATAGTCATTCCTTTCACGCTGTATGCCTTTTTACAATATTATACTACAACGTGAAAGTGTTAATTCTGCGAAAATAGTATTAAATCTTAGCAAAAAAATTACTAAGACTGTCGATAAACCGCCATCTGCGTCGTCACCCGCATAACGGCAGGCACAAAGCCTAGCCGTTATGCGGCTTCCTAGCATCTGACGATTTCTCGGCAGTCTGAAATTTAGCTTTTTCGACAAGCAGTATTATTTCTTTTCTGCCTCAATATAAATCGTATTCTTTTCGTCCTTATACTTCTGCTCAAAAGCCTTTTTAAGCTTTGTAATTCTATGAATGCTCCATATATCAATTACGCACTGAGCAACGATAATTATACCGATAAGGGTAAATATAAAGCCTACGAAAAGATCGGGATAAACGATGATTATAAGACCTGCCGCAAAGGTAAGAAGGGAAAGGATAAGCGTAATGTACCAGTAGCTAAATCCCATTTCCCTTATAAGCAGCGCCCGGCGCAGGTTTACAATGCTTTCGATTATGATAAGAATACCGAGAACGATTGAAAGGAGGCTTACAAGCTGCTCCGCCTGTACGATAAAGGCAAGACCGAGAGCGGTAGTAAGAACCCCCGAGAAAAGTCCCTGACGGAAGGAATAGGGACGGCTGTTGGTGATAAAGGAAATAATGTCGAAAATGCCGTAGCCCGCCAAAAAAGAGCCGATTATAATGCAGAGAATTTTAGAGCTGATACTCGGGAAAAAGATAAGGAAAAAGCCGAGAATAAGCTCAACAACGGACTGGAAAATGAGAATTGCCTTGGTTTCATTTGCGGAGTCCTCAATAATAAGATTAACGTCGCGTTTTTTCATAATTTTTTGTCCTTTCTGCCTGTAAGTTTCTTTATTGCAAAGCCTGCTGCAAGAGCCGCCGCAGGTATAATAACGAATAATACTGTTCTGTCCGGACTGTTTTTTTCTGTTTCTTCTTTTTGGGGCAGGTCTTCTGCCTCGCTATTTTCGTCTATAACCCCGATTACTGTTTCTTGTGCAGCAGACGTAGTGACTGCTGCCTCAACAGCGGTAATAGCCTCCAATTCATTTCTGCTGTGTGACTTTGTTATTGATGAAACGGGCTGTTCCTTTTCGTAAATAACGGTGACAGTATGCAGCATATCCGAAGCCGCCGACATTTCTGTAAAAATCCCGTTTTCGGGAGGAACGAGAACCGCAGTACATTCTCCGGTAAGCGGGCTGTAACGATAAACTGCGTCGCTTGTGCAGATATAGAGACAATCGCCGAGAACGGCGGTGTATTTTATTGCTTCTCCGGATAGTGGCAGTTCTATGTAATCCGCAGTTCCTGCATTAAAATCCGCAGAAATAATACTGCCCGAAAGTAAATCCGAAAAATACCAGCGCCCGTTTATATATCCATAGCCGCTAAGGGTCAGAAAATCGCTGTTTATCGAGAAAAATGCGCTGTCAAAGGCTGCCGGTTTCGTGGCTTTAGGTACTTTTTTCAGCTTTTCGGGGTTTACCGTTCCCGAAAGAGCCCAGCCGTAGTGGTCAAGAGCAGCTATTTCCTCGTCGCTTTTGAGAAAATAATCGTGGGAAACTGCTCCTATATCAAGATTATCGCTGTTGTAATCCCCGAAGCTTGTAAATCCGCCGTTATAGCGAATGTCGTCCCAGGTGCAGTCTGCATGATACCATTCGCCATCAAGCTCCAGCATAACCCATTCGTGCTTCATTTCGCTGCTGAAAACCGTCACGGCGGGTATTCCCGATTCGTTCAGCAGTATTGCGTAAAGCTTTGAGTAGGCAGAGCAGACCGCATACTTATCCCTAAGCGCTCCTACCGCCGTGTAGCAGTCCTGCGGATAGATTTCCGAGCCGTCCTCGTAATAGCCCAGCGAATCGGGGAAGCTTAAAAGTGAAATGATGTAGTCGTAAAGGGCAAGCGCCTTTTCCGTTTCGCTCATTTCCTCTTTTGCGGCAGAAAGCGCATATTCGTATTCCTGCTGAACTGTTTCCTTATCCTGCATAAGCATTGAAATATCGCAGCTTCCGTCAGGATTTCGGTAATAGTCGCTGTAAGCTATATCAATTCCTTGCAGCAAGCCCTTTTCGGAAGAAATCCGGGGTGTATAGTCGAGATAGGTTTCGCCGTACTTACCAAAGGATATTTTCCCCTTTTTAAAGCGTACCTTATCCAGTGCTGCAATCACCGAGCGGTATTCCTCCGCCGATTTTTCCTCTGATAAATCAAAGGTAAGGTTAAGGTCGGATAAATCGGTAAAGGCTTCTCCCTTTTCAATTGAGTCGGAAAAGCGGGAGCTGATTACCGTGGAAATACTTTGTTCGGCGTAAATCCTTGCGCCTGCACCAAAAAAGGAAAAACAGCAGGCTAAAATCAGAATAATCAGTAGTCTTGTTTTTGTTTTCATAATTCCTTTGAGTTGTGGTTGCTTATAGTTATATTATATCACTTGGCGGCGGTATATTCAATAGCGAAAAGCCGATTTTATGCAAAAAACAAAATAAAAAAGCCCGACTTGTAATCGGGCTTTCTGCGTGCCGAGGCACTCGGCTGGCGGAAGCGGTGGGATTCGAACCCACGGTACCGTGAGGTACAACTGATTTCGAGTCAGTCCCGTTATGACCACTTCGATACGCTTCCAAAATGTTACTAATATATTATACAGCAAAAGCGAATGTTTGTCAAGGAAAAATTTCCGCCGTTTCCG
>JBJERK010000119.1:0-16400 GCA_051882255.1 Ruminiclostridium sp. | reverse complement strand
GATACGTGAGGAGGTTACTGCACCTATATCCGATAAAATAAGAGTTTCTTCCAGCTCCTCGAAAAAATCCTCGTCGATTTTCGTAAAAGAGTTAACAAGAATCTCAACCTTTGAAGCAAGGCTGTCCCTTGTCTTTTTAAGTCCCTCTTTCAGTTTTTCAAAAAATCCCATTTCTGCTCCTCCTAAAAGCTGAAATATGCAAATCTGTCGTTAATAAACGCCTCTTGTGCTTCATCGGCAGACACTTCTATATCGGGGATAAGGGGGCTATTGTCCTTACTGCGGTCAATGCGGTAAAATTTCTTGTATGAAACGCTGCAAAGAAGCTTTGCATTGGGCGTCTGAAAGCTAAGCTTATCCCCGTAGCAGGTAGGCATATTTCCCGGAACTTCTCCCACGATTTTCCCAAGCCCGTTATCTGAAATTGCTACCGCAAAGTCCATAGCCGAACTGAAAGTATAGTTTGAAGTGAGGGCGTAAAGCCTGCCGTTATAGGCATATTCCCCGTCATTGTTTTCGCCGCTGTCAGGGCTGAAAGCGTATTCGCTCTTTTGGTTTTTCTCCGGCTCAGCCTTGTTCACAATAAGCATACCGCCCTGTCTTACGTCAACACCGCCGAAAAGGTAATAGCTGTCAACGTCGATATATTTCATAAACTCGATGATAACGTCGGAATTTCCGCCGCCGTTGTTCCTCAGGTCAACCGCAACCCGCTTTATATCCTTTTCCTTTACTTCACGGAAGAAGTCGGAAAGCGCCTGCTTGTAGCCCTTGGTTACGGTACATTCGTCAAGCCTGAAAATTCCCGCCGAGTTTTCCTCGTCGATTGTATAGCCGTAAAAGTCCTCGCTGTCCTTTTGTGCAGTACTGCTTTCCCCGGAGTAAGGCGGGAAATCAAAGGTCTTTTCGCCCTCCGCTGTTTCAAAGGTCATCGCAACGCCGCCAGAAACATCAATGCCAAGAAGCCTGAGCCAGCTTTCACGGCAGACCGCATAGCCAAGCATATTCTTGCGGTAAAAATCCACCTGCGGCTCGCAGGGAAACACTTCTGAAAACCGATTAAGCAATTCCTCTGCGGAAACTCCGTTAACGCTTATAAGCCTGCCCTCTGCCTCGGGGTTATAGTAGATTTCCCCGCCGTTATATGTGATAATAGTATGCCCGTCCTCTAAGGAGCAGTACATCTGCGCCCCGATTTCCCATAAATCACGGACGGTAACTGTGCTGAGTCCCGAAAGCCTTTCCTTTGCGCTTTCATAAGCGCTGTCGAAGGTCTTATCAAGTCCCGAGCCGTCGATATAGCAGATATGATTGTCCTTAACCGTCCTGTACATAAAGTCAAGGTCGCTTGCCGCCTGCTCCTTTGTAAGAACCGTATCAAGGGGCAGAGAGTCGGTAAAATTGCTGTTCCTGTTTAAGCACGCCGCAAGCAGAACTGCACACAAAAGAGGAATTATAAAAACTTTTTTAGATTTTGCTTTCATTATCAGTCAAGCTCCAGTTCCATATCGTCAATAAGCTCCTGGTGAATAAGCCGTGAAACGCCCTTTTCCTGCATAAATACGCCGTAGAGAACGTCGCAGCCCTCGATAGTTCCCCGCCTGTGGGTGATTATCATGAGCTGTGTCTGGTTGCAGAAGCGCTTGAGATATGTAACGTATTTTACAACGTTTATTTCGTCCAGCGCCGCGTCAACCTCGTCCAGCATACAGAAGGGCGTGGGGCGGTGCTGCAAGATAGCGAAATAAATCGTGATTGCAACCATTGTCTGCTCGCCGCCGGAAAGGGAAATAAGATTTTTTATAAGCTTTCCGGGCGGAGCGGCAAATATCTCAATTCCGCTTTCAAGCACATTTTCCGGGTCCATAAGCTCTAAATGAGCCTCGCCGCCGCCGAAAACCTCCTTGAAAATACGGCTGAACTTTTCGTTTATGTCGTTGAAGCTGGAAAGGAACTGCGCCTTTATATCGGCGGTAAGTCCCGAAATCAGCTTTTCAAGGTCACGCTTCGACTTTTCAACGTCAGTCAGCTGTGCCGACAGCTCGCCGAACTTCTGCTTTACCTCCTCGTACTCCTCGATAGCCGCAAAGTTTATGCTGCCTAAAGCGGAGATTTTCTTGCGAAGGGTCTGGAGTTCCTGCTGAGCCTCCTTAAGGTTGTCTATCTTTACCGCCATAGCCTTTGCTTCGGTAACGGTAAGCTCGTACTTGTCCCAGAGGGTTGTCCTGAAACGCTCGTCCTCCTTTTCAATTGAGGCTTTTTTCTCGATTGCAACCGCAAGAGCGTTGGAGAATTTCGCCTTATCCTCGCTCTTTTCGCGGATTTCCCTTGCAAGCTCGCTGATACGGCGCTCACAGGCGTTTTCCTTTCCGATTATCTCGGAAATTGCAGCGCTGTTCTTGTCGAATCTGCCGTTTGCCTCCTCGATTTCCGCCTTTTTGAGGGTTATATCCTGCCTTAGCTTATCGCTGTCAGCCCTTATAGCTTCAATTTCCTTTTCATACCGTGCGCTGTCGCTTCCCGCCTCGTTTTTAAGCCGCAGAGTTTCCGCCTTTCTTGCTTCAAGGCTCTCAACGTCCTTTTCAGCGGTAAGCCGCTTTATGTTAAGTGCAGAAATCTCCTCGGAAGCCTTTGCTCTCTTTGCGTTTGATTCTTCAAGCTTCTTGCCCGCAAGAGAAAGCTTTTCCTCGTTTGCAGCAATCTGCTTTTCAAGGCTCTTTGCTTCCTTTTCGCAGCTTTCTGCCGCAGCCTTCTGCTCAGCAAGCTGCTTTCTGCTTCTGTCTATAATCAGCTCTGCACTGTCCTGCTGCTCTTCGCACTGGCGGATAAGGTCACGCACGCCGCCGATTTCAGCAGTAAGGCGAACCTCCTCCTGAGAAAGCTTTGCAACCCGCTCATTGAAGCCCTCGATTTCAAGCTTCATTTTCGCTACTTCTGCATTAAGTTCTGAAAATCCCGCCTTTGAAAATTCGATTTCGTCGGACAGCTTTGCAGTTTCTGCGGTAAGCTTGTCTATTTCCTGCTTACGGGAGATAATGCCGCTGGTTTCCTTTAAGGAGCCGCCTGTAAAGGAGCCGCCTGCGTTTACAATCTGCCCGTCAAGGGTAATTATTCTGAACTTGTAGCCGTATTTTCTGGCAATTACGGTAGCGGTGTTTATGTCGTCAACAACGGCTGTTTTTCCGAGAACCGACCGTATAATTCCCGCATATTTACCGTTACATTCCACAAGCTGTGAGCCAAGTCCCTCGAAGCCCTCCTCGTCGGCAAGCCCGCTCTGGTTAAGCTCGTTTCCGTTTACGGAGGTAAGGGGATAGAAGGTAGCCCTGCCCGCAGAATTATCCTTTAAGTATCTGATACAGCGCTTTGCTGTTTCCTCGTTGTCAACAATTATGTTCTGGAGAGCGTTTCCGAGGGCGGTTTCTATTGCAGTACCGTATTTCGGCTTAACGGTTATAACGTCTGCAACTGTGCCGTGTATTCCGCCCAGCTTCCCCGCTTTTGCGGCAGACATAACCGCCTTTACGCTGGAAAAATAGCCCACCATGTTCTTTTCAACGTCGGAAAGGACTTCAAGGCGCTGCCTTTTCTGTTCAAGACTGCGGCGCTTCTGCTCAAAGTCAGCCTTTTTCTCGTTAAGCTTAGCGTTCTTTCCCTCGAAAAGCTTTGTATATCCGTTCAAGCGGTTTTCTACCTCGGATTTTTCCTCTTTAAGTGCAGTAAGACTGCTGTCCAGCTCTCTGCGTTTTTTACGGTAGTCCTCCGCTGCCTGCTCCCTGTTTTCAAAGCTTTCCTTGTCGGATTCTATGCGCTCGCAAAGCTCCGCTATCATCTTTTCAGCCTGCTGCTTTGTAAGCCTTGCCTCGGTAAGCCTTGCATAAAGATTTCCCGTTTCGCTGTCAAGCGCTTTATAGTCTCCGTCCAGTTCCTTATCCGCTTCAAGGGATTTTTCAAGCTCCGCCTTAAGAGCCTTCATCTGCTCCTCGGTTTCAGCTGCTTCGCTGCGCTTTTCTGCGGTCTGCGCCTCAATTTCAGCTATCTTCTTGTCAAATTCCCCGCTGCTTGCCTTGCTTTCCTCAATCCTGCGAAGAGTTTCGGCGATTCGCTCCTCGTTATGCTTTATCTCGTTCTGGAGTACCGCAATTTCCTTATCCGCAAGGGCAATCTCGTCCTTTGCGCTGTCGCTGCTGCGGCGCAGGTCGTCAAGCTGAGCGGCAAACTGCCCCTTCTTAACCGAAAGGGTCTCGTTTTCTTCCTCTAACTCGTTTATCTCCCTGTCGAAATGGTCACATTCGCCCTGATTTGCAAGAATAGCGTTTTCCGTTTCATCAAGGCTTTTTCTGAGCCTGTCCAGCTCTGCCGCCGCAACGGAAATTTCAATGCTTTTCTCCTGCTCCATAAGAACGCGGGCCTTCATAGCCTTTTCGGACTGCTTTTCAAGGACGGGAAGCCGCTCGGAAAGGGAAAGTTCTATATCCTTTAAGCGCAGGAAGTTTTCCTCCGCCCTTGCAAGCTCTCTTTCCGCCTCCGCCTTTTTGTGCAGGAACTTAGAAACCCCCGCCGCTTCCTCGAATATCTCACGGCGCTGGCTTCCCTTTGCGTTTACGATTTCCGCAACCCTGCCCTGTCCTATAATCGAGTAGCCGTCCCTGCCAAGACCTGTACCCATAAGCAGCTCGCTAATATCCTTAAGCCTTGACTTTTCGCCGTTTATAAGGTATTCACTTTCGCCTGTACGGTAAAGCTTACGGGTAATAATAACCTCGTCGCTGTCCACTTTCAAGGCTCTGTCGGTATTGTCTATTGAAAGGGCTACCTTTGCGAAGCCCATCTGCTTTCTTGAAACGGTACCGTGGAAGATTACGTCCTCCATTTTATCTCCGCGCAGGGTTTTTGCGCCCTGTTCACCCATAACCCAGCGCAAAGCGTCGCTTATATTGCTTTTTCCGTTGCCGTTGCTGCCTACTATTGCAGTCATTTTCGAGTCGAAATTCAGCACCGTCTTGTCCGCAAAGGATTTGAAGCCCTGAATTTCAAGTGATTTAAAACGCATTAAAAAGTTTTCCTTTCCTATCGGGAAAGCGGAACTACCCGAAGATATGTTCCTTTTTCCGGCTTTACCGAGAAGCTATAACCCTTCTCCGAAAGCCTTTCCTTATTCTCCTTTTTCTGCCCGATTACCTTGCTTATGTTTGCAGGGTCGGTGTAAACCGTAAAATCTCCCTTGCCGAAGCCTTCCATCTGCGCCAGCATTTCACGGTAGAAAATCCTGCTTTCCACGATTTCTCTCAGTGCAGGATGATAAACTCCGCCGAGCCTTTGCTCCTCAACCTCTTTGCTTGCGTGCAGTCCCAGGCGTATTACGGGGATTTTCGCATTACCGAACATTGTCAGCAGTTCTGCACACAAATCAACAGTTTCCGAAAAGCCGAAGCTTTCATAAACGCCTTTTTTGTACAGCTCTCCAAGCTCCGTGCCCTCCAGAATTACCGTAGGGTAAATCCTTACCGTGTCGCAGTCAAGCTCAATGAATTTTTTGGCAGTATCAATACAGTACTCCGGCTTATCCCCGTAAAGCCCCGTCATCATCTGAAGTCCCAAAGAAATTCCTGCGGATTTTATAAGCCGTGAGGCTTTTTCAACCTCGGCCGCAGTATGACCCCGACGGTTTTTGCGGAGTACCTCGTCATTCATACTCTGCGCCCCAAGCTCCACCGCCGTCATTCCGTACTTTTTCAGAATACCGATAATCTCCCCGTCAATGCAGTCCGGTCGGGTTGAACAGCGTATGCCGTTGTACTGCTCCGGAAAACGACTGACAAGCTCTGCCGCCGTTTCAAGGAGAGCAATCATATAATCTCTGTCAACCGCAGTAAAGCTTCCGCCGAAAAAAGCTATTTCCGCCGCAGTATTGCTTGCCGCCAGATGTGGCTGCTGTTCAAGAAGAAGAATCTTCACCTCTTCGGGAGAGGGCGTGCGCTTTACCCCGCTTATCTGCCGCTGGTCGCAGAAGGAACAGCGGTTTGGGCAGCCGTAATGGGGCACAAAAACCGAAATATTAGTTTGTTTCATAGCCCATAAGCCCGATAGCTTCCTTTGCCGCCGCCTGCTCAGCTTCCTTCTTGCTTCCGCCGCTGCCGGAGCCGATTACCTGCCCGTTAAGCAGCACGTTTGCAGTAAATGTCTTGTTGTGGGCTGCGCCGTGTTCCTCGGAAATCTCGTAAACAACCCGTTCCTCCGGGTTTTTCTGAATAATTTCCTGCAAAATCGTCTTGTAGTCCCCGAACATAAGCTTTCCGCTTTTTATTGTTTCAATGGAGGGCATAAAGGGCATTATAAATTCCCTCGCTGCTTCAAGTCCCCCGTCAAGGTATATTGCCGCAATAAGGGCTTCAAAAGCGTCTGCAAGGATAGAACGCCTGTCCCTGCCGCCGGTATTTTCCTCGCCCTTGCCCAGCTTTATGTTCTCGCCTAAGCGTATCTTTTTTGCAAATTCGTAAAGACTGTCCTCACAGACAAGCTTTGAACGGATTTTTGTAAGCTTTCCCTCAGGAACGTCAAGGGATAAAAACAGGTATTTGGATACCACTACCGAAAGCACGCTGTCACCTAAAAATTCAAGCCGCTCGTTGCTGTTATGCTTGCCGTTGACGTAGGAGGAATGGGTAAGCGCCTCTCCTAAAAGAGCAGGATTTTTAAATTCATAGCCGATTATTTCTTCAAACTCTGTCAACTGCCTCAGTCCTTTCAGCATTCTTTTCAGAAAGCTCAGCCAGCGCCGCCGCAATTTCGCCGTTTACGTTCTTTTCAACAAACTCCTTCGCCTGACGGATAGCGTTCTTGAATGCAAGAGAGTCGCTGCTGCCGTGAGCCTTGATAATGGGCTTTGCGGAGCCTAAAAGGGGCGAGCCGCCTATTTCGCGGTAGTCCATCTGCTTTGAAACCTTCTTTATTCCCTTCATAGCGAACAAAGCGCCGATTTTTGAAAGTCCGCCGCCGAAAATCGTTTCCTTAAGGGCTTTCTTCATAAACTTGCCCATGCCTTCAACGGTTTTTAAATAAACGTTTCCGGTAAATCCATCGGTTACGATTACGTCTACTGCACCTAAGGGAACCTCTCTCGCCTCAACGTTGCCCACGAAGTTAAGGCCGGATTTTTTAAGCAGCTCGTAAGCTCCATGCTCTAAATCCCTGCCCTTTTCCTCCTCTGCGCCGATGTTGAGAAGTCCTACTCTGGGCTTATCTACGCCCATAATTCTGTTGGAGTAAATGCTTCCCATAACTGCAAACTGTAAAAGCATTTCGGGACGGCATTCAGCATTTGCTCCCCCGTCAAGAAGCAGGTAAAGCCCCTCTGCGCTTGGCATAATCGGCACAAGAGCAGGCCGCTTTACGCCCTTTATTCTTCCTGCAACCATAGTTCCGCCCACAACAACAGCAGCGGTGCTGCCTGCGCTTACGAAAGCGTCGGCTTTTCCCTCGTTTACCAGCTTGAAAGCCTTACCCATAGAGCAGTCAGCCTTAGCCTTGCGTATATCCATAGGGTTATCTTCAATCAGAATAACCCCGTCTGCGTCCTCTATTTCTATATTGTTTTTGGGCAGCCCCAGCGCCGAAAAACGCTGTTCTATTGTTTCCCTGTTTCCTGTAAGTATAATTTCTACGCCGTATTCCTTAACCGCCGCAACAGCGCCCTTTATTACCTCGTCGGGGGCGTTGTCGCCGCCGAATGCGTCAACTGCAATTTTCATATAATCCTGTCCTTTCAAACCCTGAAATTCTGTTCCTTAAGCGCTTTTCTCAGCGCCGCTAAGCCACGCTCTGCAATAGCGTCGTATTTTAACTGCTTGTCCTTGATTCTTGTATCGAGAGGAGGCAGTATTCCCATATTCGCACCCATAGGCTGAAACCGCTTTGTTTCGGTGCTTACATGGGCGGAAAGCGCTCCCGTCATACATTCGGCGGGCAGCTCAATAGGCTTTTCGCCTTTCAGAAGCCTGCCTAAATTGATACCTGCAATAATACCCGAAGCTGCGCTTTCGGTATAGCCCTCAACCCCGGTCATCTGTCCTGCAAAAAACACGTTTTTGCTGTCCTTCAGCATAAAGTGGCTGTCAAGCAGAGCGGGACTGTTCAGAAAAGTATTTCTGTGCATTACCCCGTACCGCATAAACTCTGCGTTTTCAAGCCCCGGTATCATACGGAAAACTCTCTGCTGCTCCCCGAAGCGAAGATTTGTCTGAAAGCCTACTATGTTATAGAGCGTTCCTGCGTTGTTCTCCTTGCGAAGCTGAACTGCCGCATAGGGTCTTCTTCCGGTTCTCGGGTCGGTAAGCCCCACAGGCTTCATACAGCCGTATCTTACGCTGTCAATTCCCCTTTTCGCCAGCACTTCAACAGGCATACAGCCCTCGTAAACCGTAAGATCCTCAAACTCCTTGAGTGGTACTGTTTCGGCGGTTACAAGAGCGTTATAGAACGCCTCGTACTCCTCCTTTGTAAAGGGGCAGTTTATATAGTCCGCCTCACCCTTGTCGTACCTTGAAGCCATAAAGGCTTTGGACATATCAAGGCTTTCTGCTGCTACTATCGGCGCTGCTGCGTCGTAGAAGCTGAGCGCTCCGCCAAGCTTTTCGTAAATTACCGAAGCAAGCCCGTCGCTTGTAAGGGGTCCTGTTGCAACAACGGTATTTTCATCGGGAAAGTCCGTTATTTCCGCTGTTTCAACGGTAATATTCGGGTGGGATTTGATTTTCGCTGTGATATAGTCGGAAAACTCCGTTCTGTTTACTGCAAGCGCTCCTCCAGCGTCAACTGCGGTAGCCGCCGCCGCTTCCATAATGAGGGAGCCGAGTATTCTCATTTCCTCTTTCAGCATTCCTGCCGCAGAGCCAACTCTTGCGGCTTTAAGAGAGTTGCTGCAAACCAGCTCCCCGAAACCCTCGTAATGGTGTGCGGGAGAAAACTTTATCGGCTTCATCTCGTAAAGTGAAACGGAAAAGCCGCTGTTTGCCAGCTGCCAGGCTGCCTCGCAGCCTGCAAGACCTGCGCCGATAACCTTAACTTTCATCGCCGCCGTCCTTCTCCTTTACCGAGTCGGCTTCGTAGCCGCAGCCCTCCTTAGCGCAGTAAAGCTTGCCCTTCTTTCCTGCCTTCTTGAACAGTGTAGAGCCGCATTTCGGACATATATCAGCTACGGGAGTGTCCCAGGTCATAAAGCCGCAGCCCTGGTAATCCTCGCAGCCGAAGAAGGGCTTGCCCTTCTTGCTTTTTCTTGCAAGCATCTTACTGCCGCACTTCGGGCATTTTCCGCCTGTTTCATTCACGATTTTCTTGGTGTTCTTGCACTCGGGGAAGCCCTCACAGCCAAGGAATTTGCCGTAAGGTCCTATCTTTATAACCATGTGCCTGCCGCACTGCTCGCAGATAATATCGGTAGGCTCATTCGGAACCTTAACCCGCTTGCCCTCCATATCATGCTCCGCCTTCTGGAGAGTTTTATCAAAATCTGTGTAGAAATCCTTTAAAATATCGTACCACTGCACCTTACCCTCTTCAACCTTATCAAGGTCGCTTTCCATTTTGGCGGTGAACTTTGTGTCAACGATTTTTTCAAAATGCTCGCTTAAAACCTCGGTTATAACGCTGCCCAAGGGCGTAGGCTTAAGCTGCTTCTGCTCCCGCTCAACATAGTGGCGTTCAAGAATTGTGGAAATTGTTGGTGCATAAGTGGAGGGTCTGCCTATTCCGTTTTCCTCAAGGGCTTTGATAAGGCTTGCTTCCGTGTAGCGGGGCGGCGGCTGGGTGAAATGCTGATTGCCTGCAACGGAAATAACCGAAAGCTTTTCCTTTTCCGTAAGCTTCGGAAGAGCGCCGCCCTCCTCGTCTGCGGAGTCGGTGCTTTCCTCGTAAAGACGGGTAAATCCGTCGAACTTTACGGTAAAGCCCGTGGATTTAAAGAGGCAGTTTCCTGCCGTAATATCAATTGCCACAGCGTCAAGCAAAGCGTTTTCCATCTGGCTTGCCATAAACCGCTCCCATATCAGCTTGTAAAGCTTGTACTGGTCGGAGGTAAGCCCCGCCTTTGCAACTTCGGGGGTAATCTCCATAACAGAGGGTCGGATAGCTTCGTGAGCGTCCTGGGAGTTGCTTCTTGACTTGTAAACTCTCGGCTTCGGGGGCAGGTATTCTGCTCCGTAGCGCTCCTTTATAATCTCGGCAGCAGCCTTCTGAGCCTCCTCGGAAACTCTGAGGCTGTCGGTTCTCATATATGTGATAAGACCTACTGCGCCGTGTCCCTCTATCTCAACGCCCTCATAAAGCTCCTGCGCCGCCTTCATTGTTCTGCGGGCATTGAAGGAAAGCTTACGGGAAGCCTCCTGCTGTAATGTAGAAGTTGTAAAGGGAGGTGCAGGCTGCTTCTTGCGGACGGATTTTTTAATTGCGGAAACGACAAAATCCTGATTTTTCAGGTATTCCACAATACCGTCGGTCTGCTCCTTTGTTTTAAGGTCGGCCTTTTTACCCTCTATTTCAGTAAGCTTAGCGGAGAACTGCTTTCTTGAAGCCGCGCCGTGAAGCTTTGCGTCAATGCTCCAGTATTCCTGGCTCTGGAAGGCTTCGATTTCCTTTTCCCTGTCAACGATAAGGCGGACTGCAACCGACTGCACACGACCGGCGGAAAGACCTCTTCTTACCTTTTTCCAAAGGAAAGGACTAAGCTTATAGCCCACTATTCTGTCCAGCACACGCCTTGCCTGCTGTGCGTTCACAAGGTCCATATCAAGGCTTCTGGGGTGTGCCATACCGTTTTGTATGCCTGTTTTTGTAAGCTCATTGAAGGTTATTCTGATAGGCTTGCTCCCGTCCAGCTTTAAAACGTGGGCAAGGTGCCAGGAAATCGCCTCTCCCTCTCTATCAGGGTCCGTTGCGAGATATACGGCGTCCGCCTTTGCAGCCTGAGCTTTAAGCTCCTTGATAAGTGCAGCCTTGTCCCGCTTGTTTTCGTAATGAGGCTCAAAGTTGTTGTCAATATCAACGCCAAGCTTTGACTTGGGCAGATCCCGTATATGTCCTACGGAAGCCACAACATCGTAGTTCTTTCCAAGATATTTCTTGATTGTTTTCACCTTTCCGGGCGACTCGATTATAATTAAATCAGACAAATTAGTAACCGTTCCTTTCTTGCTATTCTATATCTTTAATTGCATTATTTCTGAGCAGGCGGCAGCCTATCGGCAGCCTGATTTTTGGTCATTTCCCAACAGATTATGGACGCCGCAACTCCTGCATTAAGAGATTCGGCATTCTTAATCGGGATATAAAGCTTTTTTCCCGCAGCCTCTATTACCCCGGCTGAAACTCCGTTTCCCTCGTTTCCTATAATAACCGCCGACTTATCGGAAAATACCGTTTCGGAAAGCTTTTGTGCAGTATCATCAAGCGCCGCAGCATAAACAATAAAACCCGCCGCTTTCAGCTTTGCAATAACGCCCGTAAGCTCTCCACGGAACAGGGGCAGTCTGAACAGAGAGCCCATAGCTCCTCTTACGGTTTTCGGTGAATATATGTCGGCGCAGTCCTCGGAAAGGATAACTCCGCTTATTCCGAGGGCGTCGCAGGTTCTTATAATAGTACCGATATTTCCTGCGTCCTGTAACCCGTCCAGAAGAATAAAGCTTCCGCTATCTATTTTATCCGTTTCAATGATTTTGTCAAGAGTCTTTGCTGTAAGGAACACTCCCTGAGGCGTTTTTGTGTCGGAAATATAGCCGCTTATGTCGTCGGTTATAATATCGGGAGGGGTTATGTCGGAAATCGCCCCATAAACCTCGGGGTACTTTTCCTTTGCCGCCTCGGTTATAAGGGCAGCAGTTATTGTAAGTCCCGACCGTATCGCCTCAAGGCAGAGCTTTGCGCCTTCAATTACAAACTCTCCCTGCTCTTCCCGGTAGGCTTTTTCTCTTCCGAGTTTACGGAAATGAGCCGCTTTGCTGTTTTTTCTTGATGAAATATACATTTGACATTATCTCCGCTGTGTGGTAGAATTAAGGCAGTTTAACCGAAAGGAGCAAGGTTAATTCATGAATTTCTCCGAGCTTAAATTTGCCGCCGAGGATACGGGGCTTTCCTTTGATGAAAGCAGAAATGCCCTTATCGGCAGTATTCGTAATTTCGGCGTTATCGTTTCGGACAGGAGCGACAGCTACGAGGTTCTTTTCTTTGCCGACTGCCCCTATAAAAAGGAAACCGAAATACGGGATATTATAAACTCTCTCAGTGAAAGCTTGCCTAAGAATACGATTATAAGCCAGAGCTGCCAGCTGAATTTTGTGGCGGTCAGCCTTGACAAAAGACAGCTTTTGCAGGAAAATCTCTGCTATCTCGTGGAATTTTTAGATAAGCTTTCCCGTGAACTTGAGGCGATGTCCCTTAAGGGAACAAAGCCCGTTTTTCCTGCGGAAAAGAGAACGGAAAAGCAGGAACAAGAGCTGCCGAAAAACGCTGTTAAAATCAAACTCGGATTTGATATGCGAAGCCTTTTCGGACTTTTCGGAGCAGTTCTCGGTGCTTTCGCAATTACAGTTATCGCAATACTTCTTTCCAACGTAACCGCAGAAGCTCAGCTTTTCGGACTTCGGGTTGAAGTTTCCGCCTATATTATTTCCGCTTTAGCCGCAGCCCTTATCTTTTCGGACTACCGCTTTCTTGCTAAAAAGCTTGACCCCTGCGGGATAATCGTATGCCCGGTTTTATCGGTACTGTCGGTTATTTTTTCGGGGCTTGGCTCGGGAATTAAGGCCATGTGCGCTCTTTCGGGAGCGGGGGCGGCAGAGATTATCTCCGATTTTTCCGGATACCTGAGCCGGTACGATATAGCCGACAAGTTTATTGTGGGCTACATATCCCGTGGCATTATTCTTGCCGTTTTAGCCTCGCTTATTATATGCCTTGTATATTTCCGGAAGCACCCGGAGGAAATGACAAGGGGCGAAAAAATAATTGCTGAAACCGAGAAAAAACAGCGCTGAAATGCCCGAAAAAAATACCCTTATAATGCGAAAATATCACGCCCGTATAAACGCGGGCGTGATATATTTTACATTAAAGAGCAGCCTTTGCCTTTTCGCATAAAGCAGTAAAGCCTGCTGCGTCGTTGATAGCGATTTCGGAAAGCATCTTGCGGTTAAGAGTGATGTTTGCCTTCTTAAGACCGTTGATAAATGTGGAGTAGTTCATTCCGTTAAGCTTGCATGCAGCGGAAATTCTTGCAATCCAGAGCTTTCTGAAATCTCTCTTCTTTAAGCGTCTGCTGATGTATGCATACTGACCGGACTTCCATACGGCTTCCTTAGCGGTCTTGAAGAGTCTGCTCTTTCCGCCCCAGTAGCCCTTTGCCAGCTTTAATGTTTTATTTCTTCTCTTACGGGTAGCTAATGCGCCTTTTATACGTGCCATTGTAAAAATCCTCCTGTAAACGTCTTGTTAATTACTTTGCGTAGGGCATAATTGCCTTGACTTCAGCTACGTTTGTGCTGTCGCAGTAAGCGCCTGCACGGTTGCATCTCTTACGCTTTGTAGCCTTCTGAGTAAGTCTGTGACGGCGGTTTGTACGCTGGTACTTGATTTTACCGGTAGCTGTAAACTTAAAGCGCTTCTTAGCTCCGCTGTGTGTCTTGATCTTGTTCTTCTTAGCCATTGTGTTGTCCTCCTTATTTATTGCAGGGCATTTATTTCTGCTCTGCTTCGTTCTTTGCTTTCTTTCCTGCCTGAGTCTGAGGCTTTGGCGAAATAACTATCATGTAGTTCTTTCCCTCAAGAGCTGCGGGCTTTTCGGTCATGCCGAATTCAGCACAAGCGTCGATAAACTTCTTCATAAGGTCCTCGCCGAGGTTCATGTGAGAAAGCTCTCTTGCGCGTCTGAAACGGACTCTGAGCTTTACCTTATCGCCGTTCTTGAGAAACTTCAGTGCCTGGTTTACCTTAGTGTTGAAATCGTTGGTGTCGATATTAAGGGACATCTGGATTTCCTTAAGCTCCGCCTGCTTCTGATTCTTTCTCGCTTCCTTTTCACGCTTTGACTGCTCGAAACGGTACTTTCCGTAGTTCATGATACGGCACACCGGCGGGTTGCCCTGCGGCGCAATCAATACCAGATCAAGCTCTGCTTCCTCTGCGCGTGCAAGAGCGTCCTGTGAGGACATTACGCCGAGCTGTTCGCCGTCGGCGCCGATAACACGCACTTCCTTTTCCCGTATCTCGTCGTTGATGAGAAGTTCTTTTGTGCTGATAATCTACACTCCCTTTCTAAAAAGCCAAAACAAAAAGCGCGGGATTACTCCTACGCCTACAAAATCCATATCTGAATTCTATAAACAACCATGCCTGACTAAAGCGCCGGCAGGTGAGAGCAATCTACTTTCTGTTTATAATACGTTTGATATTATACAGCATATTCAGCTGTTTGTCAATAGTTTTTATGAAATTTTTATGCTTTATTTTTTGGGCAGTATGTGGTACAATAATAAAAACTGCTGTTTTCGGCAGGAAAGTAATATTGAAGGTTGACAGTTGCGGCATCGGCTGTGCTGATTGATTTAAAACCGCAGTATTTCTAAATCCGTGCCCGAAGGGCACACCACAATTATTCATTCTTCTTTATTCGTTATTCATTATTCATTAAAACATATTACCCGAAAGGAATGGTTATATGCTAAGAGAAATACTATCTCCCGACTCCTGCGCAAAGTGCCGCCTTTGCTGCGGCTTCGACAGGGAGGATATGTGGGAAAATCCCGTTATTTCCGCCGGAATTGCGGAAAACGTCAGAAAGAAATGCCCGGGCGGAAAGCTCAACAAATTCGGCAGGCAGAGCTTTGCCTTTGAACTGGATTTCGGGGACAAGGATATTGCTTACTGCCCCGCCCTTTCCGAAAAGGGCTGCACCTTAGGGGAGGACAAGCCCTTTGACTGCAAAATCTGGCCTTACCGCGTAATGGATAAGGAAGGACGGCTTGTTCTTACCCTTTCTCCCGTCTGCAGGACTCTTTCCGCCGAAAGCAGGGAGAAAACCGCAGCTTTCGCTGAAAAGCTTGCACCGGTAGCCTTCGCCGAAGCAGAGAAAAATCCGGATATTATTAAAAAGTACATTGAGGGGTATCCTGTACTTGCGGAAAAACGGATTTAGTCCCTTTCAACGTAGGTGCGGCGGGGCTTTACCTCGCCGTTTTTCAGCTTTTCAAGGTACTCGTCGTACTTCTCGTCGATATTATAAATCATTTCCTTGTAGCCCTCGAAGGTAAGCTCAAAATCCATATCCGCCGCCGACTCCGAAAGCTCCGAGCAGTCCAGCCCGTACCATATTTTTACAAAAAACCTTCCATCCTTCGGGTCAATTCTGTAGTTGAAGGTATTAAGGCTGCCGACGGTGCTGTTGCCTGCTTCAAAGTAGAAGAATTTCGGCATTTCAAAATATCGGGAACGGTCGTATCTGTATTCCATTACATTTCCTTTCAAAAATATGAATATGCGCCCGTTCAAAAAAACGGGCGCAATTGTTATTTTTACTTTTTGCGCCGCTGATTATTCGGCAGCAGCTGTTGTTTCAGCAGTTGTTTCCTCAGCAGCAGCTGTTGTTTCGGCGGTTGTTTCTTCGGCAGGCTCTGTTGTTTCTTCTGCTTCGGTAACCTCCGGAACATCCTCTTCGTCCTCTTCGTCATCTTCAACGGTTACAACAGGAGCGTTGGTTGTTCCGTTATCGGAAGAGCCGCTCCAGTAAACAGAAGCTACGTTTACAGCAATTGCAACAACGAAAAGAATAATAGCGGCGGTCTTTGTAGCCTTTGCCAGCTTTGCTTCCCTTGTTCTGCCGCTGTTCTTCTGGTAATAGTTATCGGAGCTTCCGCCTGTGATAACGTTGGACATACCCTGCTTTGACTCCTGCATAAGTACGACTACGATAATAAAAATACAGGAAAGTATAAGTAAAACCGCAGCAATAATTTCAATAATTCCCATTTTTATCTCCTCCTAAGAGCATATATGATAATCTTTACATACTGACGTAGATTAAATTATATCACAACTTAAGAGCAATTGCAAGCCTTTTTTTAAAAAATTCCGAAATTTTGCAAAATACCTGAAAATCCTGCCAAATGCACAAATTCTATTGCAAAAAATGTACTTCCGTGCTATAATTTCTATAAGAAAAAACAGGAGGTTCCGACTTGAAAATAAAGAAAATCTTAAAAATTACAGCTTCTCTGCTGATTTCAGCCGCTCTTGCAGCAGGAGCCGCTTCCCCTGCCGGCGCTTCGGCAACAAGCTATTACATAAAATCCACCACCGCCCAGACCAATGTCCGTAAGGGTCCGGGAACAGAGTACGACGCTATAGGAAAG
>JBJERK010000118.1:0-3817 GCA_051882255.1 Ruminiclostridium sp. | reverse complement strand
GGGGTTCTTTCCCGCGTCATCCGCAGCCAGAATGTCAGCTCTCCATCTCCGCAATGAGAATGTACGGGGACAAGATACGCTTTGTTAATAAGCAGCGCTCCAACAGAAGTATAAAGCGCTTTCAGTTCAGTACCGCTTTTATCAATGAGATACGGGCCAAAGGTTTCAATCAGTTCCTCGTCCTTTGTAACATCACTGAATGATGTAATATCGCCTAAACGAGAAACTGTGATGGAGTCGTTTTTCTGAAAGCCCAGGAAGGTAAGCATCTCCCGCTCGTTCATACGAGGCATTCCAATAACTGGATAAGCGGCGGCTCCGTCGCTTATCCACTGTGTCCCGTCGGTACTGTTTCCGATTAACAGCCTTTTAGTTTTCTTAATGAATTTCGATATATTCTGATACCTCATAATTTGCTCACCACCTCAGATATCATAGCAGCCACCGTCCTCAGGCGCTCAATGTTCTTCTGTCGTTCTTCTTCTTTAAACCGTCCTAAAAGCTCTACCGCTGCATTAAACTCCGCCGCAACGTTTGTTATCCTGTATTTTAAGAGCTCGGTATTTCCGGAAGGAATGGGCTTGCTTGCATTCGCCTGCAATTTCATATTTTCTGATTTTGCCTTTTCAAGCGCTGTGTTAAGCCTGATGATTTCACTGTCCTTTTTCTCTGCATTCGCCTGCAAGTTCTTGTAATCATCAAGTGCCGCTTCAGACTTTTTCTTTTCGGCGGCCAGCTTATCCTTATACTCCTTTTCGGTCTTAAGCTTTGCCTTGTGCTCAGCGTTCTTGACTTCCTCGATATGCCGTGCTTCCTGTTCGGCCATTATTTCCTTGCGGATTTCTTCCTTTTCTGCTTCTGACATCACAGGAGCCGGCAATACCTTTGTGCTTTTTTCTACCTGAAGTGCCGCTTTCAGCTCTTCGATTTCAGCTGTTGCCCGTTCCAGTTCGGCGGAACTATTCTCCGCTTCAGTAGATTTTTCTTCAAATTCAAAGGTGAGCTGGTCGTTCTGCTTTTTAAGTTTTTTGATTTCCTCCTGTAGCTCCCTTGTGGACAGCTCTTCCGCCTTTCCGCTTGTAAGGAGTTCCTCCCTGTCGGGTGCATTAAGCTGAGCAAGGGCGGCAAGCTTGGTAATGCCAAGCTCACCGTATTTCTTTAATCCTTCCTCGCCGTAGGTTTCGTATGCCGATATGTAATTATAGACTGCTCTGCCCTTAAGCCCAACCGCCGACTCGGCATATTCTTCCAAGGTAGCAAAGCCAAGTTCGCCGTAAAGGCGCCGTTCCTTCATCTCTTTCAGGCATTTGCCTATGCGGCATACCCCGGAGATTATATTTTTCGCTTCCGCCTTGATTTCGTAATCGAGGCGGTATGCGTCCTGCTGATTGGCGGTCAGAGTTCCGCTTGTGTTGGTTATTTCGTTCATGCTGTTTTCCTTTCCTTTCTATGCTTGTTGCGGCAATAATCAATATGTCGCTGGTAATGTTCAAGAAACTGGAATACCTCCATATTTCCTTTATAGCTTACTCTGTTTTTATATCCGTAGCATTGTTTAATTACTCCCGTTTTCTCGTCAATCTCAAGAGTAAAATACGGGGTAGATATATCGGAGCGCTTGCGGATAAATATTATTGTGGTCGTACCCTCCGCGTGCCTTTTAGCATATCCTCCCACGCAGTGCTGTAACAATGCACCTTCCCTGATAATTTCAATACTATCTGCAGGAATAAGCGCACACAATCGACCGTGAGAGTACTCCATTCCGCGCTTTTTCAACGCCTTTGCACGTTTCTTTGACTTTTCAATTTCCGCCGTATTGGTACTGT
Source organism: Ruminiclostridium sp. (assembly GCA_051882255.1). Classification (GTDB taxonomy): domain Bacteria; phylum Bacillota; class Clostridia; order Oscillospirales; family Ruminococcaceae; genus Ruminiclostridium_E. The sequence continues at coordinate 1,988 of JBJERK010000118.1, read as the reverse complement.
ATCTTGCTATTCCGGAGGTTTCAGCGTGCTTGTCCATCAGATTTTTTGGATATAAAACAATACTGCTGCTAAGGTCGTAGCCGAGCTTTACACAATCGTTTATATAATCCTCGTATGTGCTGATATGCGCATTCTGCTTTTTCAGATAGTTGCTGAGGGTGACGGGTGACTGTTTTGTTAAATCAAGCACGCCGACTGCAACTCCGACATAATTCCCGAAAAGTGCCGCTAACTTTTTGAAACATTCAGTAGGGCAGTTTTTGAGGACAGAAACAGCGCAAGATATATCATCTGTGCTTATGCTTTTGTGTTCAGCAAGCCATGCTATGAGGGCTTTTACTTTCGGCTTTTCCAATCCCCGGAAAAGTCCCTTTACTGTTTTTGCCCTGTAATTAATATTTTTTGGAATAGAACCGCCCTCTATTCTGGCAGTTACAAGGCTGTATGCACCGACCTTCGTAAAGAATTCACAGAATACCGGAGCCTCGCAGTACATCATCAGATAGCGGAGCAAATGCCCCTCGTAATGGTCGCCGCTGTATGTACTGTAACAGCTGTATTTCAGAAACGTATCATCAATGATTCTATCGTTTTCTTCAATGATTTCATAATATTCAGCCTGACAATAAACCGAACCCATATTGTTATAAAATCTGTATCCTGTTTTTGCCTTTGTCGGCAGGTAGCTTTCACTTCTGTTGTAGTCGTATTTGTATTTAATTGCATTTCCGGGTGTAAAATGATACAATGCACGCCGCTGGAAGGAAATAAATTTCGGGTCATATATATCTGTGAAATCCTCCGCTTCAACTCTTACGCATTCCGCCCATACGTTGTTATTATCCTGAACTCCGAAAGCAACTAAATTTGCATGCTGCTTAAGCGTTTTTCTTCCGTATCTCAGATTATATGCAGGTGACGATATTCCGCAGGAGGAACAGGTTATTTCCTGTTTATGCCGGCATTTGTGCCCTTTCTCTTCCCATTTGTTGCCGCAGTTAACACACTCGAAAACCTGCCAATCCTCGATTGCCTCAAAACCTACGTATCCATCGTCGATAATATCACCTTTTCGGATATTCTCAAAATATATGAATTTTGTAACAGTTTCCGAAGTCAACTGGTTTATTTCCTTCTTGCTCAGGCAGTAAACATCTCCATTGATTTCCATACTCTCGCCCCCTTAGTCCCAAAGAGAGTCAAAGTCCACGGAAGCGGGGATTTTCTCCACAGGAGCAGCTTTTGTTGTTCTTCCATTTAATGGGTCAAAGGGCAATTCATCCTCTTTAACCGTCCCGTCAATAGCGATTATTTTTCTGACCATAGCGTATACCTCGCAGTCGGGTACGGATACCTCATTTCTTTTTACCGTCTTTCTGACTTCCTCTTTGACTTTGTCGTAGATGTTGTCAAGGGTGAAAATGCCGCGCTCAAATTCATCTGCCGTAGTCTCGGCGACATTCTGATTACGCATGTTCTCCAACTGCCATAGAATATACTCGCCAATCCTTTTCTTGTCGATGGTTTTGGCTTTTTCGATTATCTTGGTCATTATTTCTCTTACTCTGCTCATTTTTTATTCTCTCTTTCTAAGCTTAAGCTTTATTTCTTCAAGGTTGGTAACCGGATTGATAGTTGCGGTTATTTCTACCGCCTCCCAACCCTTATAGTTCCGATTGATATAACCCGCTGCCCGTTCTTCCCGTATTGCTTTGCCGAGACGGTTCATATCGATTAAGTTATACCTGTTGTCGTCAATAATCTCGGTAGGTTTTTTGAGTCCGCAGGAGTGCCACCGCTTAGCGTGTTTCTCTTTCGAAGAATGAGAAGGAGAAACCATATACAGGGTGCGGGGTTCTAAACCAAATTCACCCTGCTGTATTTTTGCTCTGCTGCATTGGGCTCGTCCCGACTGCCACTTATCTTCCACAAGTTCCCGCGACATACCGCCGATAACAATCAAGTGGTGATGGATACGGGTCAGCCCT
>JBJERK010000117.1:0-16467 GCA_051882255.1 Ruminiclostridium sp. | reverse complement strand
AAAGACCGAAGCCGAAGGGGTACAGCACCTTATCCTTTGCGAAGGTTTCAAAATAGCGGTAGCCCACATAGATGTCCTCGGCATAGAAATCCCTCGTTCCGCTGCCGAAATTTTCGTCCGAGGGGTAGTCGGAAACGCTGCGGGCGATTGTATCCGGCAGCTTTCCCGAGGGGCTCACTTCTCCCGTAAGTATGCGGGCTACGCCTGTGCCGCCGGTCATACCGCCCTGCCACACATACATAACCGCGTCGGGCTTTATCTCCTCCACGAAGCCCATATCTATAAGCCCACCCACGTTAAGCAGGACAATAACCTTTTTGAAATGCTTTCTTACGGTTTTCAGCATTTCCGCTTCCTCGCCGCTCAAGAAATAAGCGCCCTTTTCCGCCTTGTTATCCTGCTCTTCGCCTGCGGTTCTGCCGATTATTACGATTGCTGTTTCGCTTGTTTCAGCAATTTTTGCGGCGAGCTTATCCTCTAAGGGCATTTCCTGCTGGCTCCAGGGCTCGCTGCCCCAGCCTGCGCCTAAATCGTAGGGATTTTCCTCGTCCCACTTCCTGTAAACCGAAAGCAGCTCTTTGTTGATATTTACGCCTGCTTCAATAAGCCCGTCGGTGATGCCGGTAACCTTTGAAACATTAACCATACCGCCCGAGCCTGTACCGCTCTTGTAGTAGTGGAGCTGGATTCTGCCGAAAACTGCGGTTTCCTTGCTTTTGTCAATGGGCAGGGCTTTATTATCGTTTTTCAGCAAAACGCAGCCCTCCGCAACCGTCTGTACGGCTGCCTCGATATACTTGTTCCAGTCAAGAATTTTAGCCATAGGGATTGTCCTTTCATATATATTCACGCAAAAGCGTGTTTTGTACCGATTATATCACGGGAACGGGAATTTTCTGTAATGTATTTATCAATAGTATAACATTATTATGGTAAAAAAGCAATACGGGTTTTTGTGTTTTTGTTTCTTGTCTTTGGGCAGCAGCAATAAAGCCCGGATAAGGATTTTTAGTAAGAATAATGAAATTTTACAGCCGGGAATCCTGCACCCGGCAGAAATTTCTTATAATTTCATCACATTAGTTCATTGTTTGTTAAAAATGACGATTTTTTTATAATATCCTCCAAAATGCTGAAATATGTCTGTTTTTTCCCTTCGTTACGGCATTTTTCGCATATATAAATTGGCTTTTAAACAAAAATCTTTTCGACAAAATTCGACATTTATACTGAAAAACCGATTTGAGGAAAAAACGGACAAATGGCTTTATTAAGCGGAATTTTGACATTTTTGCAAAAATAAATAGCAGTATTTTCCGAGTAGGTTGGAAAATATAAATCAAATTATTGATAATTTTTATTGCCTTTTTTACCATAATGTGGTAGAATGTAATCACAGACATAAAGCTGTCATATTAAGAAATAAGGACAATAGCCGCTGTTTGTGCGGTGTTGCCTGATAAGCAGCTGACATTTATCAACTTGGAGGTACAAAATGACAGAGAAAATCAAAGTGCTGATCGGTGATGACTCGGCAGAATTCGGGCTGACATGGGCAAGCCTGCTTAAGGAAGAGGGAATGTTTGCGGTAACAAGGCAGAAGAACGGCAGAGTTATTCTCGAATCTGTTAAAAACGATATGCCGCGTGTTCTGATTATTGATGCAAAAATGCCGGAGCTGGACGCAGCCTCGCTGCTTGGCGAAATCCGCAGCAAGACAGGCAGGATTCCGATTACAATTGTTGTTTCAAATCTTAATTCCCCCGAACTTGAAAAAGAGGTTATGGACGCAGGCGCAAGCTATTTTATGGTAAAGCCTTTTGCTCCCGAGCTTATGGTAAAGAAGGTAAAGTCAATCTATAACTTAAAGATGGGCGTTATGCCGACAGGAGTTTCAAGAGAGCTTACCAATATTGAATATGTAGTTACAGACATAATTCACCAGATAGGAATACCCGCCCATATCAAGGGTTATCACTATCTTCGTACCGCAATCATTCTTTCTATCGGCGACAACGAGATGATAAACAGCGTTACAAAGCTGCTTTATCCTACTGTTGCGCAAAAATACGGCACAACCTCCTCAAGGGTTGAAAGAGCAATCCGCCATGCCATTGAAATTGCATGGGACAGAGGGGACGTGGACGTACTCAACGGACTTTTCGGCTACACGGTTCACACCTCCAGAGGCAAGCCCACAAACTCGGAGTTTATCGCTCTGCTTGCTGACAAGCTGAGACTCCAGTTCTACCCGAATGTATCGATTTAAGTGCATACCGAAGCAAAGCTCCCCGATGAAATGTCGGGGAGCTTTGCTGTTTTCGGGAAAAGCTCATACACAGGATAACCCCATATTCCAAACGGAATATGGGGTCTTGTCATTGAGTCATATCGGCAGCCTTACGTTTCCGAGGCACTTCGGAAACGCCTTGTTCTTTAGCCGAGTATGCTGAAATAGGAACCGCTGATATTTGCGATATTGGTAATATTTCCCGCAGCGGAGTAGGAGCTTGCCTGACGGTACAGGTCAGTCTGTGCGTAGGCGGAAAGCTGCTCCGCCTGATTTGACATAAACTGAGCGAAGGAATCCTTCTTTCCGAAGATTTCATTCACCGACTTTTCGTCCGCCGACATGAATTTCTCCTTGTCGATTGTGAGGCTTCCGTCCGCATTTGCGGTAATACCCGCCTTTTGCAGCTTGTAGCTGTAAGCGTTTGTCATATTTGTGATGAACCGGGACTTTCCTGCAACCGTGGAGTTGCCGGAGCTTTTAATTCCCTCAGAAAGCTTGTTGTAGCTTTCTACAAAGCTTTCAGCTGCGCTGTAAGCGGCGTTCATATCCGTTTCGCCTGTCTTGCTGTCGGCTGTAAACGCCTTTTCAAGCTTACTTACCGAGTCAGAAAGGCTTCCCGACAGGGTGCTTAGCTTATCGCTGACAGGCGAAAGCTTTTCGGTTGAACCGTTGATGAGCTTCTGAATGTAGCTTTCCTGATCTGCGCTGCTTTTCTGAGTCTGCCCGCTCTGCATATCGAAATATGCCTTGTACAGATTCTTGCTGGTGCTGAAATCGTTCCACTGCTTCATAACGCTGCTCATCGAGGAGTAAAAAATACCGAGGTCACTCATGTAAATCCCTCCTTTCCGCAGATAAGTGCCTATCTGTGCAATTATTATATCGGCAGGAATTTCTTAATCTTTAGCTATTTTGCTACTTTCGGACAAATTTCATCACAGCTGCCCGAAAAGGCTTTTCCTGCGACCGGAAACAAGCGAAATTTTGCTTTTTTTCCCGCCCGAACCGACATAATTTTCACCGCCTTACGAGTATAATAAGTGTGTACTCAATAACTGTCCTGTGGACAGTTATTGCCTCAAAGCCTGAAAAACAGGCTTTGAGTTGGCACAAAAGCGCACTTTGTGCGGTTTTGCGCCGTACACACTTCTTGATGTCAAGCTCATTTCGTCCCGAAGGACGAACTAAAGTGCAAGGATTAAAGAAATCCTTGCGCTTTAGCAACTTCTGATAGGCTTTTTTCATAATTAGGAAGCCTATCAGAAGTTAATGAGCAGACATTAATAGGCTTGGAAGTGGTAATATGACGATTTATCTTGATGTTCTCATTATCGTAAACATATACATTACATACTTTATCCTTAAGGCGGCGGCAAGGCTCCTGCACATAAAGTATCGTTTCTTCCGTCTTGCAGCAGGCTCGGTTTTCGGCGGCTTTTCTTCTCTTGCGGCGGTGCTTTCCCTTGATTTTTTGGGTGCATTACTGCTTAAATCCGCCCTTATGCTGATAACCGTGCTTATTGCCTTCGGCTTTGGCGGCGGCTCACGCTTCCTTACGGCGACAGCTCTTTGCACCGGTATAAGTATTCTTATCTGCGGGGCTGTCCTTCTTATCCGTGAGCTTTCAGGCGGCGGAATTATAGGCGCGGCAGGCGGCTATCCATATCTTGATATTAGCGCTCTTACCCTTGTGGGTGCAACAGCTGCGGTTTACGGCGGAGTTTCACTTTTCCGCCGCTTTCTTGACAAGCCGACAGCCGACAGCAGGGTAGAGCTAATTATAGAATACGGCGGAAACAGGGCGGAAATAGAGGCTTTTCCCGACAGCGGCAACGGACTATGCGATTTTCTCAGCGGTACTCCCGTTATTATATGCAGGGCTGCCCCGCTGGAAAAGCTGCTGCCCGAAAATATAAAGCAAATGCTTGGCGGAGAGGGATATGACGTTAACGACGTAAAAGGAATACGGCTTATCCCCTGTAATACCGTTAAGGGCAGCGGCTTTATCGCCGCTTTCCGCCCGGACAGGATAACCGCCGAGCTTGGGGGCTGCAAAAAAAGAATAAACGCTCTTATCGGCGTTGATAAGGATTTATTTGAGGGTGAGGGCTTTGACGCTATACTGAACCCGAAAATTCTGATATGAAAGGACGAATGGAAAATGAATGGGGTATCTGTTATACCTGCAATTCTGAGAAAACTGCTCAGAAAGGAAGAAGGCTGCGGAATTTACTATATCAACGGGGCGGACAGCCTGCCTCCGCCCCTTACAAAGGAGGAGGAGGAAACCGCCTTTGCGCTTCTTAAGACAGACTTCGCAAAGGGCAGGGATATGCTTATTATCCATAACCTGCGGCTTGTGGTGTATATTGCAAAGAAGTTCGAGGCTACGGCGGTGGGGATAGAGGACCTTATTTCAATCGGCACAATCGGGCTTATCAAAGCGGTTAATACCTTCAGCCCAGATAAGAATATAAAGCTTGCAACCTACGCTTCACGCTGCATTGAAAATGAAATACTTATGTTCCTGCGGAAATCCAGCCAGTACAAGTCGGAAATTTCAATTGAAGAGCCGCTTAATATCGACTGGGACGGAAACGAGCTGCTGCTGTCCGACGTGCTTGGAACGGATAACGACGTAGTAAACGAGAATATCGAAAACGAGGCGGAGAAAAAGCTGCTGCTGGATTCTGTGGCAAAGCTTTCACCCCGGGAACGGTTCATAATGGAAAAGCGCTTTGGTCTGAACGGGGGAAAGGAGCTGACCCAGAAGGAGGTGGCTGACCTTATCGGAATTTCCCAAAGTTACATATCACGGCTTGAAAAGCGGATAATAAAGAGGCTTAAAAAGGAGCTGGAGAAGATAACATAATCACGCTTGACAAAAGTTCCCTTGAGCCGTATAATTTATGGAAGTAAGAAAAATCAAAGGAGCGTACTCTATAATGGACGAGCAGTTTTCAAGAACGGCAGCCTTGCTGGGAGAAGAGGGATTAGAACGGCTGAAATCGGCTTCGGTGGCAGTATTCGGAGTTGGCGGAGTCGGCGGCTTTGCGGTGGAAGCGCTTGCCCGAAGCGGAGTAGGCAGGCTTGACCTTTTCGACAAGGACTGCGTATCCGTTTCAAACCTGAACCGTCAGATAATCGCCCTTCATTCTACCATAGGAAAGCCAAAGGTGCAGGTGATGAAGGAGCGTATCCTTGACATAAATCCTGCCGCAAAAGTAAACGCTTACGAGGTATTCTACCTGCCGGAAAACGCAGCGGATTACGACCTTTCGGAGTATGATTATATAATAGACGCAGTTGATACCGTAACCGCAAAGCTTGAAATAATAATGCGGGCAAAGGCTGCGGGAGTTCCGGTTATAAGCTGTATGGGCGCAGGGAACAAGCTTAATCCTTCGGGCTTTAAGGTTACGGATATTTACAGCACCTCGGTCTGTCCTCTTGCAAGGGTTATGAGAAATGAGCTGAAAAAGCGGGGAGTGAAAAGCCTTGAGGTGGTTTATTCCGAGGAACAGCCTCGAAAAGCTCTGATAACGGAGGAGGGTTCGCCAAAAGCCGCCCCCGGAAGCCTTGCCTTTATTCCTTCGGTGGCAGGTCTTACTGCGGCGGGGCATGTTATTAAGAAGCTGTCGGGCGCTGAATAGAGCTATTGCCGTGCAAAGGCTTTGTGCCGCCGCACGGCATTTTTTGTTTTAAATTCATCATACTTTGTGAAATATTTGCTTTTTGTAGAAATTTTCTGAAAAAAGCTTGAAAAAATTATAAAAATATGGTAAAATGTAAGTCAGGTATATACAGATAACAAAATGAGCTATTCAGGGAGTGATTTTTATGACTTCTGATAAAACGAATGCGACGCTGATAATTGCGGGCTGCTGCCGGGAGGACAACCGTCATTTTTCGGAATTGTACGGGGCAGAATACAATATTGTATCAGCCGATAATGCAGAAACAGTCATTTCCGGTTTATATGAGTACGAGGATGCCTGTGCAGTTATTATGGACGTATGCTCGGGTACAATAGACTGCAGTAATTTAATAAAGACAATCCGTAACGACGAAAATCATTGCAATATTCCCGTAATCGCTCTTGTAAGCCACGGTAAGGGGGATATTATAGAAAAGGCGTTTGCCTGCGGCGTTTCGGATATACTCGTAAAGCCTGTAAACCCCCATATTGCCCTTAACAGAATAAGAAACATCATTTCCTGGTTTACCGCCAGCAAGTTTGAGGAGCAGAACCGTATGTACCGCTCCCTGCTTCGTGAGTCGGAAATCGACGAGAAGACAGGCGTTTATAATAAGCAGGCATTCTGCCGCCACGCTTCGGAGCTTATTGCTTCGGAACCGGACAAGAGATTTATAATTCTCCGCTGGGATATAGACCGCTTCAAGGTGTTCAACGATGTTTACGGTATTTCGGAGGGCGACAGGTATCTTCGCAGGATAGGAAAGGCTTACGGCGCTCTTTCCGACAGCAGTATGATTTACGGCCACTGGAGCGCCGACCATTTTGTTGCCTGTATGAGCGAGGAAAGCTTCGACGGGATAAAGACCCCCGAGCTTATCGAAAGCCTGAGTAAAAAGGCTGCTTCCTCCCTTAAAGTGAGCTTCAAATTTGTTAATCGTTTCGGCGTATATCATGTTGACGACCCGGGTATGGCAATTGAAATCATGTGCGACAGGGCGCTGCTTGCCCTGCGTTCAATAAAGGGAAGCTATACCTCAAAAATCGCTTATTATGTGGAGAATATGAGAGCGGCGCTTATTGAGGAGCAGGAGATTATAAGCGATATGAAGCCTGCCCTTGAAAACAGGGACTTTCTCGTTTACTATCAGCCCCAGTACAACTACTCCACCAACAAAATTCACGGCGCTGAGGCGCTTGTTCGCTGGAATCACCCTGTAAAGGGACTTATCTCTCCCGCAAAGTTCATACCCGTATTTGAGAAAAACGGCTTTATCACAAGCCTTGACGAGTACGTCTGGGAGCAGGCCTGCGCCTTTCTGCGAAACATAATCGACGACGGAATAACCCCTGTGCCGATTTCCGTTAATGTATCACGAATTGACATATATAACCCTAAGCTTTGTCAGGTCATTATCGGACTTGTGGAAAAGTACGGTCTGGAGCGGTCAATGCTGCGGCTTGAGATAACCGAATCCGCCTATATGGACGACCCGGAGCAGCTTGTAAAGGTTGTAAACGAGCTGAGGGAGGCGGGCTTCGAGGTGGAAATGGACGACTTCGGAAGCGGCTATTCCTCCCTTAATACCTTAAAGGACGTGCCCGTTGATATACTTAAGCTTGATATGAAGTTTCTGCAGGTCGGCGGCGACGAAAACCGCAGCGGAAGCATTTTAAGCTCGGTTATCCGTATGGTGCACTGGATAAAGCTTCCCGTAATCGCAGAGGGCGTTGAGGACAAGGAGCAGGCTGACTACCTTAAGAGTATCGGCTGTATCTTTATGCAGGGCTACTATTTCGCAAGACCGATGAAGCCCGAGGATTTCCGGAAACTGCTCATAGAGGGAGACAGGGACAACGAAATTGACAACCGCTTTGCTTCGGAAATCAAGGGAGCGGAGAACTTTCTCAATCCCTCAAATCAGGAAACCCTCCTTTTCAACAGCTTTGTAGGCGGCGCAGCTATACTTGAATACGACGGAAAGGTGCTTGAGGCATTACGGGTCAATGAGAAGTTCTTTGATGAGCTTGGCATATCCCGTGAGAAGTTTGATGCTGTTAAGAACCGTATTCTTGACGCTTTCGGGCCAGAATACCGCAGAAGAATAATTTCCGCCCTTGAAGAAGCGGCGCATACAGGGGAGGAGTCCTTATGCGAGCTTTGCTGCCGTTATAACCGCAAGCAGGGCGAGGATATATGGATAAGAGTGCGTTTTCGCTTCCTTGCCAGCAGCGACAGCAGGCGTGTTTACTATGCCGCAATAGACAATATCTCCCAGCGCTTCAATCTGCTGATGAAGAATACAATGCTTAAAACAAGGCTTTCCGCCCTGTTTGACAACGTTCCCGGAGGAATTATATACTTCCGTATAAATATGGGCGAACACAGAAGCGTTGACGATGTTTATTTCAATGATATGGCAGCGAAAATGCTGGGCTACGAAAAGGACGAGTATGCACAGAAATTCATAACCAATACCACCGACAACAGTATCCACCCCGACGATTTGCCGATTGTATGGAGCGCTATTGAAACTGTCCAGAACGGAGAAAACGCCTTTTCTGTAAAATACCGCAGCCTTTGCAAGGACAAGAGCTGGCGCTGGGTTCACCTTACGGGTAAGGTAATGAGGCGCACAAACGACGCGCTATATGTAAACGGAATACTGCTTGATATTGACAAAAACGTCCGGGGAAGTCAGCTTGCGGCAAAGCAGGCGGCTGAAATGGAGCGGCAGCGTATTTTCGTCCAGAGCCTTTACGATACTATTCCCTGCGGAATTATTCAGTACAGCCTGACTGACGGAAAGCTTAAGCCCATAAGCTTCAACGAAAGCGCCTGGCAGATTTTCGGCTATGACAGCAGGGCTGCCTTCTCGGAAATGATGAAAAAATATAAGGTTACAAGCAGGTTTTATCATGCCGACCGTGAGCAGGTGCTTGCAAAGATGGCGGATATAATGAATAATGCCGATACCACAAGAATTGAAATGGAGCACAGGATTAACCGTCCTGACGGAAGCGTGGCGTGGCTTCACCTGTTTATGCAGAAAATTACATACGGCGGAGTTCAGGATGTACTGCAGTGCATGTTCAACGATATAACCGCCCTTAAGCAGGAGGAGGTTGAACGTATGGCAGGCGTTCTTATCGGGGTTTACGATGATGTGTTCGAGTTCGACCCCAAGGAGGATACCTGCACCCATGTTTTCTCCAAAGAAACACATTCCGGCGATTCTCCGTCCAACAACAATTTTACCGAAAATCTTGAGTGGTTTGCTGAAAACAGGGTTCATCCGGAGGACAGAGCAAAGTATCTGGACTTTTACAGAAGTGCTGTTGCCGGCGAGCTTGCCGTACCCTGTACCTGTGAATACAGATATTACAATTCGGAAAAGAAGCTTCGTTACGGCATAGCCTCTATGTTCGGTTCACGCGGCTCGGCGTTCCTTAACTGCTGTAAGGACATAACGGACGAAAAAACTAAGGAAACCAAATAAAAAGAGCGCCCTTTGGCAAAAAGCCAAAGGGCGCCGTTTTGTGTTTGTTATACTGCGTCGGTATAAATATCCTCGCAGTCGTCGGAAGCCTCGTGGGTTACCCGGTCGAGTACCTCCGCTTTTTTCGCGTTGTTAAAGCGGTCGAGAGTTCCCACAAGATAGCCCGTAATGCGCCGAATCCGCTCAAAGGGCATATCGTCGTAACGGTAGGTAAGGTCAACATACTCCCCGTCAACGTTTATATCAAGCCCGATAAGCTTCTGAGAGGGCTTCTGCTCTCTGCCCCTGTCAACGTAAGCCTGAATTTCCTGGTTGCTGAGCTCTCCGCCCGTAATATTGATTTTAACGTTTTTCATAGCCGTAACCTCCGATATATTGTTGCTGTAATGCTATTATACCACAATATATTGTAAAAATCAATAGCAAATCAGAAAATTATTCCTGCGGCGGCAGGGTTGTGTCCGCATTTTCGCTTTCCTCGGCTTCCGTGGTCTCGGGAGCTGTTGTTTTCTGAGTTTTCTGGGTCTTTTTGGTCTTTTTTGTGGCAGTAGTCTCTTCCTTCGGGGTTGTGGTGGTTGCCTCGGTAACGATAGTCACATTTCCCTCGGAGTCGTAAACCTTTCCGTCAACCATGCGCTCGCAGAGCTGGAAAAGAATAGCCTGATAAGCCTCGGGAGCAAGGTGCACCCCGTCTCCGCCGTTGTAGTTTGTCTTAAGTGCATTGGCTGAGTTTTTAAGCTCCCTTGTAACGTCAACGAAGGTCCATTTCTCCGTTTTATCAAGGCAGCTTTTAAGCTCCGCATTGAAATTGTCAATATTTTCGTTGGAGGTGAACTTTGATTCGGTTGTAACAGGAGTAACCGAAAGCACAATAAGCTTAGCGTCCGGCAGAAAGCTTTCTGTAAGCTTCAGAAGCTCGCTGTAGTTGTCGCAGAACGCTTCCTCCGAGGTGATATTAACGTCGTTCATGCCCATAGAAAAAACGATATATTCGGGCTTCAGGTTGACAAGGGCGGAGAGTATAGAAAGCTCGTCGCCGTCAAGCTTGAACTTGAAGTCAAAAATGTTTCTTGCTGCAACGTTGCCCTGAGCCAGAACGCTTTTCGCAGGCAGAATATCGTAAAGCTTAAGACCGCTGCAAATGCTGTCTCCAACAAAAACGCATTTTGATATAAAATCGTTGTATTCGTCGGTAAACTTGTAGGAGGAATAGCTTTCGTCAAGGGGTATGGTGGTTTCCTCGGTTACCTCTGCGGTTTCCGAAACAGGAGGCTCTGTGGTGGTGGTAATCCTTACGGTAACGGGCTTGTGGCGGGTTGTGGTGGCTGCTTCGGTTTCCTTTGCCGAGGCGGTGGAGGCCGCCGTTGCCGAGACAGCGTCCTCTAAGGTTCTTCCGGAAATATCCTTGGTGCAGCTTCCTGCTGATATAATAAAAGCGATAACAGCAGCAAGTATCCGTTTGCTATGAATTTTTAACAAAATTATCGCCGCTTTCTGATATAAATTTAAACGAAATGACAATATGTGCCATTTTACGATATAGTAATGCTGAAAAATGTCGTACCTATAATTCTATCATATCATATTGAAAAAGTCAACCGATTTCAGAAATTTTGACTTGTCCTGTCAGCCTTATTCCCGATATTGACAATCTGTAATTTATGTGTTATAATCATTGTGACAATATACCATATTTTGTTAATATGAAATAAAGTATTTATATATTTTGCCTTAACGGTAAGAAATGGGTGAGTGTTTTGGTAGGTAACAGAAAGCTTATAGGCGTGTGCCTTACAAAGGTACACGATGATTTCCGCACGGACTTTCTTGCGAATTTTTACGAGGCTGCCTCCGCCGCTGATTTTAAGCTTATTGTATTCAACAGCGTTACCGACATGTACAATAATGACGGCTACGACGAGGGCGCCAAATCGGTTTACAATCTCATAAATTACGATATGCTGGACGCTCTTGTTATCCTCTACGAGTCCTTTTACGACGACGGGCTGAGAAAGGAAATGATAAGGGCTGCACAGGCGAAAAACGTTCCCGTTGTGCTTGTTCACGGCAGCGAGGAGGGCTGCTTCTCCGTTATTTCCGACTACGAAAGCACTTACGAGGACCTTATCCGTCATGTCATAAATCATCACGGAGCCAAGGATACCTTTTTTATGGCAGGTATTAAGGGCGAGCCTGCTTCCGAGCTGCGCCTGGGCTGCTACAAAAGGGTGCTTGCCGAAAACGGAATAGAGTTCCGGGACGATATGGTAGATTACGGCGATTACTGGGACGTGCCAACGATAAAGGCAATAGAAAGGCTTACCGACAGCGGAAAAAGACCGCCCCGTGCGATTATCTGCGCCAACGACACCATGGCGATAACGGTGTGCGACAAGTTGGAAAGCATGGGCTACCGTATTCCCGAGGACGTTATTGTAACAGGCTTCGACGGAACGGAAACCGCAGCTTACCATACCCCGAAAATAAGCACCTGCAAGGAGGATATTGCCGCCCTTGCCCGTATGTGCTCCGATATTATCTGCGGAGCTCTTTGCGGGGAGGTTGAGTGCGGTACCTTTATCGAGCATTATGTAAACTGCCCATCAGAGTCCTGCGGCTGCCCCGATAACGAAAAAATCGACTACCGGAATGTTGCCGAAAAGCTGTATCAGAAGCTTTCGGGAATGGAATGGCACGAGCAGCACATTTTCACATGGGTTGACCATATACTTGAAAGCGCGGATTTCAACAGGCTCAGCACAGTTATGGGCAAGTACGTTCTGCCCAATTCCTACGTCTGCCTTAATAATGATTTTGTTGCAGCAGTTCTTAACGGAACGGAGTTTAAAAGCGGGCAGACCTTTTCAAACGAGCTTATTATCCTCTCCTCAAAGCGCAACGACTATACCAACGGCGGGCAGAGCAGCATAAAACGCAGCGATATGGTACCCGAGCTTGAGCAGTGGGCGCAGGACGACACAATCTGCATAATAAATTCGATTTACGCAGAAAGTACGGTCTGCGGCTATTATGCAATAAAAACCAAGGACGTAAGGGAAAGCGGACACAGACTGAACCGCATATCCCGCACAATGAACATAGCCTTCAGCGCCCTTGTGACCCGTATGAGCCAGAAGCAGCTTGCAGTAAAAATGGAAAATGCGGTATATACCGACCCGATCACAAAGCTGCCTAACCTGAAGGGTCTGGGAAAATGGTTCAAGGAGTTCTCGGCAGAGGAGAAGAACCACGAAAAGTCAATTGCGGTTTCAATTTACGGCATACCTCAGTACAAGTATATTTTTGAGAATTACGGTATTCAGGACATTGAGGAGGCGCTGGTATTTGTGGGCGACCTTTTGAAGCTTGCAAATCCCGAAGATTCCATTGTTGCCCATACCTCGGAGGACGAATTTGTAGTTGTGAATTACTCCGACAGCGGAAAGAGCATAGGTGATGCGATAAACAACTGCACTTCGGTATTTTACAGCGTTCTTGAGCAGTTCAACTCCGGTGCGGAAAAGGATTACTATATTGAGGTAAACTGCGGCTGTACCGTGGCAAACCCGGGCTGGGACGGACCTATCACGGGCTTTATAAAGCTTGCCAGCGGCGAAATGTACCTTAACAGACTGCGGGCGGGAGCAGGACCTGTCTTAAAAGAAAAGCGCACAGCCTCAGATTTTTACAAGGATTTCAAGCTTCTTATCGAAAGAAATCTGTTTACCTATATGTTCCAGCCCATTATTGACGCAAGAACAGGGGATATTTATGCCTACGAGGCGCTTATGCGCTCCTCGGGAGGGATAAAGATGAATCCTCTCGAAATTCTGGAAACTGCGCAGGAATACAAGATGCTTTACGACGTTGAGCGGGCTACCTTCTTTAATGTTCTGGAGCAGTTCTCTGCACATTTTGAAAGCTTTTGCGGCAAGAGGATATTCATAAACACCATTCCAGGCAATTTCCTCAACTCTCTTGACTATACAGCTCTTGCATCAAAATACGGGGATTACCTTAAATACTGCGTAATTGAAATTACCGAGCAGAATGCGGTTTCCGACGAGGAGCTGAATGCAATCAAGTCCCTTGGCGGCGAAAATTCCGGCTGTCAGCTGGCGGTTGACGACTACGGAACGGGACATTCGAATATCGTAAACCTTATCCGCTATTCACCCCAGATTATAAAGATTGACCGCTTCCTTATAACGGACATCGACAAGGATACAAACAAGCAGATGTTCGTAAAGAGCGCAATTGAATTTGCGAGAATGAACAATATCAAGGTGGTTGCCGAGGGCGTCGAAACAAGAGAGGAGCTTCAGACCGTAATCGGCTTCGGAGTCGACCTTATTCAGGGCTTCTATACCGCAAAGCCTGCTCCCGAGCCGCTTCCCGAGCTTTCGGCGGAGCTGAGAAATGAGATTATAATGGCAAGCTCGGCGGTAAATGTATAAAAATAACCTCCCGTTTTGACGGGAGGTTAATCTTCTATTTAAGGAACTTGCTTTTTTTCAGTATTATCGCCGCCGCCAGCGCCAGCACCACCGCAACTCCGGAAGCAAACAGGGTGTAGGGCAGAGGCAAATCAAAGGTGTTCATACCGTAGAAGCTGAACACAATCGTAGGAATTTCAAGCACAATCGTAAGCACCGTCAGCGCCTTCATCGCCTGGTTTAAGTTGTTTGAAATGACGTTTGCGTAGGCGTCCATGGTGTTTGACAGGATATTCGAGTAAATATTACTCATCTCAATAGCCTGCTTAACCTCGACAAGTACGTCCTCCAGCAGCTCCTGGTCCTCGTCGTAAAGCTTGATAACTCTGCCTCGGAGCAGCTTTTCAAGCACGGTCTCAGTTGATTTCAGGGAGGTTGAGAAGTAAACCAGTGATTTCTGTAATCCCAGCAACTGGATTAATGACTTGTTGGTCATTGATTTATGCAGCTGCTTCTGAACGTGGTTGAAGATACGGTCAATCTGTTTCAGGAATTGCAGGTACTTAGCCGCAATTCTCAGCAGAATGCAGAAAACAAAGCGGGTTTTGAACTGGGTCTTTACGTTCTTTACAACTCCCGTTGCAAAGTCGTCGATGATTGAATTTTCCGAAATGCAGACGGTAACAACGTGCCTGTCCGTTAAGATAATGCCCATAGGCATTGTGGAATAGGTAAAAATCTTGTCGTCGTCCTCGTCGCTTTTTTCGGCAACAGGGTAGTCAAGGACGATAAGGGTCTGTCCCTCCTCGTTTTCAATACGGGAGGACTCCTCCTCGTCCAGTGCGGAACGGATAAAGTCACGGTCAAGGGAAAGCTCGGTCTCCAGCTTTGAAATTTCAGCCTCCGTAGGGGATATAGCCGAAATCCAGCAGCCTGCCTCCAGCTCCTCAATCTCGCTTATGCCGTTCTCAAGGGTCTTATAAAACCTTAGCATAGCCAACTCCTTCTCACGGAGTACAGCCGACAGCTGCGGCGGTACTCAGCGGCAATAAATTCTGTTTTCGCCCGTTAGGGTCCGCAGCCATTACATTTCACCTCGGAAATATAGAATTCTGAGTAAAGCACTCAGTTATTTTTATTTTAACACAATTCCGTGTATTTTGCAACATATTTGTGTAAATTTTATTAAAAAGTATATTTTTTAATGAAATTTTGAAAAAACTATTTACAAAATTGTTCTTTTGTGGTATAATCATAACGCTGTTATTGGCATACATATACTTGGCGCTGCGGCGTATGCTCTTAAAAGAGATTCACCTGTCCCTTCGCTATGTATATGCAAATATTTTAAAAGAGGTGTATTTACTATGATGCTCAAGGACGAAAAGACAGCCATTATCGAGGCTAACCGCACAAGCGAGAACGACACAGGTTCTCCCGAGGTACAGATTGCTATTCTTACAAAGAGAATTGCTGACCTTACCGAACACTTAAAGACCCACAAGAACGACCACCACTCCAGAAGAGGTCTGTTCAAGATGGTAGGCCGCAGACGTAACCTCCTCAACTACCTTCAGAAGAAGGACATTGAGCGTTACCGTGCGATAATCGCAAAGCTCGGTATCCGTAAGTAATGCCGAAGGGCGGAGCAGTAAAGCTGTTCTGCCCTTTTGCAAATTTTTTTGTCCTGAGATTTTGGGGCATTTGGCACTGCGAGGTACGGACAATTTAGCATTAAATTGAGTCTGAAAGCTTTTTTCAGGCTGACTTTATTGCTAAATCTGTACCTCATAAAATAAATAAGGAGGAACAGATATGTTCGACAATTACAGAACCTTTAAGACCACCTTTGCCGGCAGAGAGCTTATGGTTGAAACCGGTAAGGTATGCGGACTTGCAAACGGCTCCTGCTGGATTCACTACGGCGACACCGTTGTTATGGTAAACGTAACCGCAAGCCCCAAGCCCAGAGAGGGAGTAGACTTCTTCCCCCTGTCTGTTGACTATGAAGAAAAGCTTTACGCAGTAGGCAAAATCCCCGGCGGCTACCTTAAGAGAGAGGGAAGACCCAGCGAGAAGGCAATCCTTACCTCCCGTGTGGTTGACCGTCCTATCCGTCCCCTTTTCCCCAAGGATATGAGAAACGATGTTGCAATCGTTATGACCGTCCTTGCTGTTGACCCGGACACACAGCCCGAAATCCTTTCTATGATAGGCGCTTCTATTGCAGTTTCAATCTCCGATATTCCCTGGAACGGACCTATCGGCGGTATTTCCGTTGGTCTTGTTGACGGCGAAATCGTGCTTATGCCTGACGCTGAGCAGAGAGCAAAGTCCGACTTACAGCTTACCGTAGCTTCCAGCGAGAAGAAGGTCGTTATGATCGAGGCTGGCGCCAACGAGGTTGACGACGACACAATGCTCAAGGCTATTATGGCAGGCCACGAGGAAATCAACAAGTCCCTTATCCCCTTTATCAAGGAAATCCAGGCTGCAATCGGCAAGCCCAAGTTCTCCTTCCCCTCAATGGAAATCGACCAC
>JBJERK010000116.1:0-3835 GCA_051882255.1 Ruminiclostridium sp. | reverse complement strand
TACGACCCTTTTGCTTCCTCTGCTTCCTGCGGCGTGGATATGCTTTATAAATACCTTCTGCGCCTATCCCGTAATTCAGAAGCATATTATCGACCCCTATTATGAGGCAAGAGGCGAGAAGAACCCGGAATATGCCCGTTACGATACAACCGAGGAGGCTGTTTTCGAGGACAGAGGCGGCTTCGAAGCGCCAAGCGAAATTTCCGTGCCTAAGAAGACTGCACAAAAAACAGAAAAGGTTAAAATAAAGAGCGGTAAAGTCATCAAGTAACTTAAACCCGCTTCATTTCAGATAAAAGAGGTGTATTATGAGAGCAGATTTACATTGTCACACTACCCTGTCGGACGGTTCGCTGGGAATTGAAGAGGTTATCGCTCAGGCGAAGAGAAACCGGATTGACGTTCTCGCCATTACCGACCACGACAATCTTGCTTCCGCTTCAAGAGCGGTTGTTCTCGGTCAGAGATACGGTATAAAGGTGCTTCCTGCCGTTGAAATCTCCGCCGTTGACCAGCAGCGGGGAAGAAAGGTGCATATCCTTTGCTATATGCCCAAGAAGCCGGACAGACTTGAAGGTCTTTGCCTGCGTACCTGCGAGGCAAGAAAGCTAAGAGGCAAGAAAATGGCGCTTAAGGTTATGGAGCAGTACCCTATCGCTTTAGAGAACATACTGCATTACGCCGCAGGAGGAAAGGCAATCTACAAGTGCCATATCATGCATGCTCTCATGGACTACGGCTACACAACCGAGCTTTACGGCGACGTTTACGAGTCCCTTTTCAATGCGAAAACAGGACTTTGCGCAGAAGAGGTTATGGCGGAAACCGAGAATAACCCGGACGTACGCTTTGCCCTTGAACTGATACATTCCGCAGGCGGAATTGCGGTTATCGCCCACCCCAAGGTTTACAACAGCTTTGAGCTTATCGAGGAGCTTGCCGCAGGCGGCAAAATCGACGGTATCGAGGTTTATCACGAAAGCGCAAACGAGACCGAGGAAGCGGAAATGCTGAAGCTCTGCGAGAAGTACGGCGTTATGCCTACCGGCGGCTCGGATTTCCACGGCTTTTACAATCACTATGCGATTTCTCTCGGCTACAAATTCACTCCCGAGGAATCGGTGAATAAGATAATTGCGAAACAGACAAATTGAACCTGAAAGGACAAAAGAAATGGATATTAAGGAAGAAGCGCTTAAAAAGCATTACGAATGGCAGGGAAAAATCGAGGTAATTTCCCGTGCGCCTATAAACACAAGGGAGGATCTTTCTCTTGCATACACCCCGGGCGTTGCCCAGGCGTGTCTTGAAATAAAGGACAACCCTGACCTTTCCTACTCCCTTACAAGAAGAAAAAATCTTGTTGCAGTAATCACAGATGGCACGGCTGTGCTTGGTCTGGGCGACATAGGCGGACTTGCAGGTATGCCGGTAATGGAGGGAAAATGCTGCCTTTTCAAGGAGTTTGCAGACGTTGACGCATTCCCCCTCTGCGTAAAGAGCAAGGACGTTGACGAGATAGTTCATACAATCGAGCTTATAGCAGACAGCTTCGGCGGCATTAACCTTGAGGATATTTCCGCTCCCAGATGCTTTGAAATCGAGAAAAGGCTTAAGGAAAAGCTGGATATTCCCGTTTTCCACGACGACCAGCACGGTACTGCTGTAGTAGTAGGCTCAGCCCTTATAAATGCGGCGAAATGTGCAGGCAAGAAGCTCTCCGACCTTACGGTTGTAATAAACGGCGCAGGTGCTGCGGGAATTGCAATCGGCACATTCCTCTTAAGCCTCGGAATAGGCAATCTTATTATGGTTGACCTCTGCGGTATCATCAACAAAGACACGGAATACGAAAATCCTGCACATAATAGTATAAAGAACGTAACCAACAACAATAACATAAAGGGCGGACTTGCCGAGGCAGTAAAGGGCGCAGACGTTTTTGTAGGCGTTTCAAGACCCGGTCTTCTTACAGGGGATATGGTAAAGAGTATGGCAGAAAAGCCCATTGTTTTCGCTATGGCTAACCCTACCCCCGAAATTATGCCCGACGAGGCTAAGGCGGCAGGAGCGTATATCGTAGGTACAGGAAGAAGCGACTTCCCCAACCAGATTAACAACGTTCTCGTTTTCCCCGGACTTTTCAAGGGCGCTCTCTCCGTGCGTGCAAGGGAAATAACCGAGGAAATGAAAATGGCGGCGGCTTATGCAATTGCGGGAATTATCCCCGATTCCGAGATTACTCAGGATAACATAATCCCAAGCCCCCTTAACAAGGCTGTTGCTGCAAGAGTTGCAGAAGCGGTAGCTAAGGCATATACAGACAAAAAGTAAAACCAAAGGAGCGGTGCAGTACTGCTGCCCCAAAAGAAAGGACGAAAAATATGAAGTACGAATATGTACCCAAGGGAGTTTGCTCAAGACAGATGATTCTTGACGTTGAAAACGGTATTTTAAAGGACATAAGCGTTATGGGCGGCTGCAACGGCAACCTTAAGGGCATAAGCGCTCTTGTAAAGGGTATGCCCGTTGACGAGGTAATCAAAAAGCTTGACGGTATCCAGTGCGGCATGAGAGGCACCTCCTGCCCCGACCAGCTGGCTCAGGCTTTAAAGCAGATTAAGGCTCAGCAGTAAGGAAGGAACCGATATGAAAATTCTCGCAGTTGACTACGGCGACAGCCATACGGGTATTGCAGTCTGCGACCCGCTGGAAATGCTTGCAACTCCCCTTTGCATAATTGACGAAAGGGATTTTAACCGCTGCGCAGAGAAAACTGCGGAGAAGATAAGGGAAACGGGCGCAGAGCTTGCGGTTGTGGGCAATCCTATTAATATGAACGGCACAAGAGGTCCCCGAAGCGAGAAGTGCTGCGAGTTTGCAGAGCTGCTCAGAGGGCTTTGCAGCGTTCCTGTTGAGATGTGGGATGAACGTTCAACCACCGTTACCGCCCACAATATGATGAACGAGGTAAACAAGCGGGGAAAGAAGAGAAAGGCGGTTATCGACGCTGTTGCAGCAGCGGTAATTCTGGAAAATTATCTTGCTTTCCGCCGCAACAGGAAAACTGAGCAGTAAGAACAGGATGAAAGGACAGGGCTGTTATGCGTAAAAAGTATGATAGTGAAGAAGCCGACAGACGTTTAAGGCGTCGGACGACAATCAACTGGATAATAGCCGCAGTATCCCTTGTCCTTATAATTTTCTGCTATTATTACCTGTAAGCTTGACAAGAGCTTATGATTATGCTAAAATAATTCAGGTTTATATTGTAAAGACGTCTGAGGCATTCAGAGTACCCCGGGGATAACCCGACAGAGAGCTGCGGCGGTGAGAAGCAGCGGGGAATATCGGGGGAAAGTGCGCTTGCCGAGTCGGCGGAGGGAAAATCTTGTATCTCCGCCCGTATTCCTGCGTTAAAGGACAAGAGCCTGCTTATTGATATAAGCGGGGAATCGGAGTGGAACCGTGTATTTTTACGCCTTCGCAGTTTTCTGCGGAGGTTTTTTGTTTGAAAGGATTGGTTATATATGTTCAAGCGAATAAAGGAGGACATAAAATCCATAAGAGAACGTGACCCCGCTGTAAAAAGCGACTTAGAGGTGTTCTTCCTGTATCCGAGCTTCAAGGCAATCCGGGCTTACAGGCGTGCGCATAAGCTGTACCTTAAGAAGCACTACTTCCTTGCCCGCTGGATTTCACAGAGAGCGCTCCGGAGGACGGGTATTGAAATTCACCCCGGCGCAACAATAGGCAAGGGGCTTTTTATAGACCACGGAAGCGGTGTTGTTATCGGTGAAACCGCAGAAATCGGAGACAACTGCACAATATACCA
>JBJERK010000115.1:0-3847 GCA_051882255.1 Ruminiclostridium sp. | reverse complement strand
GCCCTCGCCCTCGATTGAGAAGCTAATTTCCTTGAAGCCGCCAAGCTCGGTGGGGTTTGCGTTTACAACCTCGGTTTTCCAGCCCTTAAGCTGTGCATACATGGTGTACATTCTGAACATGGAGTTTGCAAAAAGCGCAGCCTCATCGCCGCCTGCACCTCCACGGATTTCTATAATAACGTTTCTGTCGTCGTCCGGGTCTTTGGGCAGGAGCATTATTTTCAGCTCCTCCGTAATACGGGAAATAAGCTCCTTGTTTTCCTCCAGCTGAAGCTGAGCCATTTCCTTCAAATCCTTGTCAAGTCCGCCCTCCTCAAGCATTTCCCTTGCCTCGGCAAAGTCGCTTTCCGCCTTTTTATACTCACGGTACTTCTCCACAAGTGGCGTAAGGGTTTTATATTCCTTCATAAGCTTTTTGTACTGTTCCTGGTCGTTCACAACCCCGGCGTCCATAAGCTTTTCGTTTATTTCAGCGTAGCGCTCCTCAGCAGCTTTAAGCTTATCAAGCATCTGATTCCGCCTCCCTTATTATATTCTTTATTTTCTTTTCGCATTTTGAGCGGGGCGTCATAAACTCATGACCGCAGCCCTCGCAGCGAAGCTTAAAATCCGCTCCGCAGCGCAGAACCCGCATGCGGTCACTGCCGCATGGGTGACTCTTTTTCATAACAAGCAGGTCTCCGCTTTTAATATCCATACCGCGCCGCCTTTCAGTTCCTGCAATAAAATATACATTAAATATTATACCATAATATTGCAGCGTTTGCAACACTTGAGGTCAAATTTTCGCCTTGAAGGGGAAACTACTTCCCCGCCCCGAATTTATCCCTGTACGTCTTAGGCGAAAGACCTGTTTTCTCCTTGAACCTGCTGCAGAAATGGCTTTGTGATGAAAATCCCAGAGAAAGAGCAATATCCGAAAGGGGGAAATCTGTTGATTTCAGAATATTCTCCGCCGTTTCTATTCGTTTCTCTCTTATATATCCCTGAATTGTCATACCCGTTTCCCTTTTAAAGAGAGTTGAAATATAGCTTCTGTTGTAGCCGAGGGTTTCAGCAATTCCTCCCGCTGTCAGCGGTCGGTTAAGATTGCCGCAGATATAGCTGATAACCCTTTTCGTTACCGCAGAACAGCCACGCTGCGACAGCCTTTTCATTTCCCCGGCAAATTCAAGGGTCATTTCGTCATTCAGTTCATTAATTTCCTCAGCTGTTCTGCAGCCGTCGGCACGGCGTATGTATATATCACTCATGGTATATGCAGTTTCCGGTGAAAGTCCTCCGCTTATGCAGGTTCTGGTTATGAGGGCGGTGTTGATTATCATGTGGTAAAGGCTGTTTTTGAGAGAATTTTCCGAAAGAACGCCCTTTCCGCTTTCAGGCAGCTTTCCGTACCTCCGGCTGTTTTCCTTTATCCTTTCCACGTCTCCGTTCCTTACAAGCCGGTAAAATTCCAGTTCCTGCCTGTAAGGCGAATGAAAAAAGTCATTTTCCCGCTGTAAATACAGCTGATAATCAAGAGCATTTTTTATTTTCATATATGTTTTTCCTTTTCGGGTTTTATTATTATATTATACAACATACAGATAAAAAAAACAACATATTTGATAAACTTTTATTCCATAAAATGATACTATTGAAACGGAAAACATATTTTCAGAGGGTGCGCCCTGAAGAAAGGAAACATACATGAAAAAACTGATTATAATACTGATTTGCGGAATGATACTTTTGTCCTCCGGCTGCAGCAGTACATCTCAGCCCGAATTATCTTCTGATACTTCCGCAGAAACAAGCACGGCAGCTGCTGAAATTACCGAGGATACTCAGAAACCAGGCGAAATGCGTGATATTTCCTCCGCGGAACTAGTAAAAGATATGGGACTTGGCTGGAACCTGGGAAATACCCTTGATGTATGCGCTGCCGACCGTGACGGAGACGGCAAAGTCAACGAAGCGCCGCCAGAGGGAGAAAAGGTTGACGAAACCCTCTGGGGAAATCCGAAAGCTACAAAGGAACTTTTCGAATCGCTTAAAGAGGACGGATTCGGGGCAGTCAGAATCCCTGTCACCTGGAGAGACCACCTAGACGAAAACAATATTATCGACCCTGAATGGATGGACAGAGTTCAGGAGGTTGTGGATTACGCTATTGATTCAGGATTGTACGCTATAATCAATATCCACCACGACGGCGGCAGCGATGAGAAATTCGGCGCCTGGGTAGGGACTGCCGCAAGCGACTTTGATACCTTCTCAGAACGCTATGTTTCGGTATGGGAACAGATATGCGAAAGATTCAGGGACTATTCCGACTACCTTGTTTTTGAGTCAATGAACGAGGTAGGCTTTGAGAGCATAAGCCAGAAAAAAGCATACGACCTGCTTACGGAGATTAACCAGCTATTTGTTGACACCGTAAGGAAAAGCGGCGGAAACAACGAAAAGAGACATCTGCTTATTGCCGGCTACTGGACTGACATTGAAAAATGCTGCAATTCTATGTTTTCAATGCCTGAAGACCCGGAAAACAGGATGATTCTTTCGGTGCATTACTACACACCCTGGCAGTTCTGCACAACAAATATTCAGAACGAATGGGGCAGTGACGCCGAGGTAAGCCAGATGGAAACCCTTATCGGAAAGCTCAGCACAAAGTTTGTTGAACAAGGCATTCCGGTTATTATAGGCGAATATGCCGCCAGCGGAAACGATAAGAGCAGCTGTGTATTCTTTATTGAAAAGCTGGTAAAGCTTTGCGCAGATTACGGAATTGCGCCTTTCTACTGGGATAACGGCGGTCAGGTTGACAGAACAACCTACAAATGGCGCACGCCGGAATTTCTGGAGGCTATGCAAAGAGCCTATAACGGCGGAGATTACGAAGTTACAAAAGCCTGAATTATAAACAGATACAGCCCGCCTCCAAGCGGGCTTTTCTCTGCCTTCTATAACCGGATTACAAGATTGTAAAAAATGCTTATAGTGAAATTGCTACAAATTTGTGAAATAATAAACAAATTTGTAAAATTGCGGTTGAATATGACGATTTTTTATGCTATAATATAAGTGCTGATATATAACTTTAACTCTATTTATAATCGATAAGATATATATTTAGTTCAGGAGGCAACAATGCTTATAAATTCTCTCAACAACTTTTCAAGCCTTATTTCGGGAGGAAGAGGCGGAATCGAGTCCGTCCTTGACAAGCTGCCTATGGGCATCTGCCTTTACGAAATACGGGATACTATACACATAATATATATGAACAGCCACTATCTCGACACAATCGGCTACACTCCCGAGACCTATCGGGACAAAATCCACGACGCCGCTTCAATGTTCGTAGAAGAGGACGCCTGGAAGCTTTATTCCGCCCTTAACGGTCACGGTGAATTCAGCGTTGACTGCCGCGGAAAGCGGGCGGACGGTGAGCTCAGATGGTTTCAGATAAAGGGCGTGCAGGTTGATTTTGTCAAGAGCGTGTACCCTGTTTTCCTTACGGTTATCAACGATATGTCAGAGTACAAGGCGCTTGAACAGAGCCTTGTGCTTAACAGCGAAAGATACAGGATTTTCGAAGAGACAACCCCCGCCTTCCTGTTTGAATATCATATTGCAAATGACACAATGATTTTCTCACACCACAAGGACGGAGGCATTGAGCGCAGAGTTGTTGAAAACTACACGCTCTTCAACCGCAGCAACTCCTCCCTTGTTCACCCCGATGACGTGGAGAAATTCACAAAATGCCTTATGGACGCCTGCGTAAAGCCCACAAAGGCTACTCTCGAATACCGCTCGAAGTCTGTTACAGGAGAATATAACTGGTGCAGGACCTACT
>JBJERK010000114.1:0-16820 GCA_051882255.1 Ruminiclostridium sp. | reverse complement strand
TGCGGATACATAAGCGAATACAGCTTTATGAGAAGGTTCAGGGAGCGATACGGAAAAACACCGTCGGAATTCAGAAAAATGACATGAAGGAAAATGTACAGGCAATCTGTAAGCCGATAAAAGGATAGCTTGAAATTCACGGGAAAGGCTGATACCTGCGATTATTCTTTGAATAGCATAAATGGATAGTCTTTTTGACATTATCGGCAATTGTGGATATTGTCACAAAGTGGTAAAATTAAGTAAAATTCAACAAAAACTATCAACACGGTGAAAAGTTATTCAAAGGAGGAAAAACTATGAAAAGGAACAGGAAAATCACAGCAGCTTCGTTATGTCTTGCAGCAGCTGTTTTACTTTCAGCCTGCGGCGGCAGAAACGAAAATGCAGCCAGCGTCACAACTGCGGCTACAACCTCAAACACCCTGGATGACGATCTTATCAATCCTGTAAATATGGAGGAATATGTTGACGAAGACGCAAAAGAGCTTGCCGACCCTAATCTTACATATTTCGGCTACTATGATATGCGTGTAGCAGGAGACATCAAGCCTGCCGTAAAGCTTTTTGAGGAAACCTACGGCGGTAAGATTGATTATATCCAGTGCACATGGGCGGAGCATACAGAGAAGCTGCAGGTGCTTATTTCATCCGGCGATTCCCCCGACCTTGTTGACAAAAGCGACACAACCTTCCCGCTTCTTATTTCTAAGAATGTATACGAGGACTTAACCGATTATATCGACCTTTCCCAGCCCCAGTGGGCAGGCTTTGATAATCTGATTGAGCAGTACAGCTGGAATGGCAAGCATTACTATTATCCATGGTTTGCAACAGCGCTCAGCGACTATGTTTACTACAGCAACACACGCTTTGAGGAATTCGGTATTACAGCTCCCCGTAAGCTTTACGAAAACGGCGAGTGGACATGGGACGCCTTCAGGGACACAATGATTAAGTTTATCGAGGCAAGTCCTGACGGTACAGTCGGCGTTTACGGCAATATCACCACCGATACAATCTGCTCCACAGGCACGCCTCTCGTTAGTATTTCAGACGGTAAAATCATCAACAATATGAAATCCCCCGAGGTTGAACGTGCAATGGCATTCCTTGAGGACATCTGCAAGCAGGGACTTACTGCAAAGGAGGAAGGCTTATGGGGCAACGAGGTAAAGCCTCTTATAGAAGGCAGAGCATGCTTCCTTTCCTATGGTCAGTATCAGTTCGAATCCCTTGTAAAGGAAAGATTTGCGGAATATGATTTCGATTTTGTACCCTTCCCCAGAGACCCCAGCGCCGATAAATACTATTATATGGCATCTACCTTCGGCTATATGGTTCCTTCCGGCTCCGACAATATCGAGGGTGCAGCTGCATTTATCGATATGATTCGTCTTTGCTCCACAGACCCCGATTTAAGGGCAGAAATGAAGTCCAGTACAATCACAGCAAAGGGCTGGAGCTCCGAGCAGTACGACAGAATGGCTGAATTTGAGAATATTGGCGATTACAATATCGTTGCTGACTTCTCTACAGGCTTTGATTCCGATACCTCCACTCTTATATCCGATATGCTTATCAGTGCGGCATTCAAGCAGGATTCCGAGGGCTGGGCTTTCCTCCGTGATTCCAATATCAATACAATCAACACAGTAATTGATAGTCTTAACAATGCTTAATAATGCAGGCATACTAACGTATGTCAAGAAATTTCTGTGCAAGATGACGGGAAATATGCAAGTAAGCGTGCGGCAAAGGCGGCAGCCGTTAATTGTGCGGTGTTGCCTTAAGATAATACCACAATAGAAAATGACGGCAGACATCGCAGAAAACGCGAGGTCTGCCGTTTTCCTTTGTCATGGCAATACTGCATAATTATACGGCTGAATTTGCAGCAAAAGCACAACACAAGGGCGCAAAACGCTCTGCTGAATATTTTTGCAGCAGTTTTGTCGGAAAAGCCCTTGAAAGCTGCAACAGGCAGGACGGGACGAGAACCTACGGATATTCGGACGAGAGCAGGAAGAAAAAGCCTGTTGATTTGGTGGAGAGCAATATTCAATCAATATCATAAAATCCTTGAATTTTCCTCGGAAATATGTTAATATAGTATAAAGGCAATAAAAGGATAAAGCCGCAGCGGCGGCATATCCACAAATTTACGGAGGAATCTATATGAAAATGAAAACGATAACAGCCTTCGCTGCTCTTTTCCTTGCAGCAGCAATGCTGGCGGGCTGCGGCGGGAATACGGAAAATACCGCAGCGACTACGACTGCACCAAAGGAAACGACAGCAGGCGCTCCCGCAGAGGTAAAGCCCGAATCCGCCGAGGATGCAATTAAGGCGATGACCTCCCTTGAAATGATAAGGGCAATGGGCAACGGCATAAATCTCGGCAATACCCTTGAAGCCTATAATCATGACGGCTATGTAAACGGCATGAATCCCGACGGCTTTGAAACGGGCTGGGGACAGCCCTACACCACCCCCGAGATGATACAGGGCATGAAGGACGCAGGCTTTGATACTATAAGAATACCCGTCGCATGGACAAACGGTATGAACTACGAGGAGGGAGACTATACTATCGACGAAAGGCTTATGAGCCGTGTTGAAACCGTGGTGAATTACGCCCTTGACGCCGATATGTACGTTATTGTAAACGACCACTGGGACGGCGGCTGGTGGGGAATGTTCGGCTCCGAGGAGCAGGAGGTAAGGGATAAGGCTCTTGAAATGTACAAGTCCATGTGGACGCAGATTGGCGAGCATTTCAAGGATTATTCCTATAAGCTTATCTTCGAGTCTGCCAACGAGGAGCTTGGCGACCGTCTCAACGATAAGGACGTAACAGGCTCAAAGGGCGTTCTGAATAAGAACGAGTGCTACGAAACCACCAATATGATTAACAGCGAGTTTGTAAAGCTTATCCGTTCTCTTGGCGGAAATAACGAGGACCGCTTCCTGCTTATTGCAGGCTACAATACGGATATAACCCTTACCTGCGACGACCGCTTCAAAATGCCCGAGGATACGGCAAAAAGCAAGCTTCTTCTTTCGGTGCATTACTACACACCCTGGGACTACTGCGGTACCGAAAGCGTGAATAACTGGGGCTCGCCCAAGGATTACGAGGAGCAGAACGGACTTTTTGAAAAGCTCAGTAAGTTTTCTGAGCAGGGCTACGGAGTAGTTATCGGCGAATATGCTGTAATGAAGAAAAACGGCGGAATAAAGCCGGATACCGATAAGTTCTATTCTAATCTTCTGGACAACTGCGACCTGTACGATTTTTGTCCGCTGCTTTGGGACTGCAATAACTTCTACAAACGCTCATCCAACATAACCGCCGACGAAACTATTGCGGAAATATTCCTGTCCCGCAGATACGAAAACGAGAAGGGAAAGGATATTGAGGCGATAAAGAGCGAAGCTAAGGCGCGTATTGAGGAAACTGAGCAGAAGGCCTCCGAGGAACTGATGTCGGGTATAGAGCTTCCGCCCTCCGATGATATGGCAATTGCGTGGATAATGTTTGCTTCAAGCGATTACGGAATTTCCTACAGCGTTGGAGATGTGTACGACCCTACGAGCAGCACAACCGGCGTAAAGGCGCAGAACGTACAGATTACAGGCGAGGGAACATATACTGTAAGCCTTGATTTTACCGATTGCGGCGTAGCAAAGGGCACCTCCTTCTCAGCCCTCGGAATATCAAACGGCGAAACCCTTTTCCCCGGCTACACCTATACAATTGACGAGATACTTATAAACGGCGAAGCCTATGAAATGGCGGGCAGAGGCTATACAAGCTCCGACGACGGAAAATGCACCAGAGTAAACCTCTATAACGGCTGGGTAAACGAGGTTCCCCCTGAGGCAAGAACAGCAGACGGCGACCTTACCGACTGTTCTGCACAGATAATGCCCCTTGGCAAAAATGTCCGTGTAACCACAATTTCCGTTACCTTTACTGCAAAGGCAGGAGAATGATAATGCCAAAGTCCCCGTGATGTGATATATTTCACAAATAGCGGCGGTATTGTTGAATTTATATTGTGCATTAAATCTCCCTACAACCTATTGACAAGGTAGGGAGATTGTGCTATAATAGGCTCAACACAAAAGCTTGACAAAAGGAAAGGGAGTGTACAGTATGACTATGATGATGTGTATGATGTCTATGATGTGCAGAAATATATTGAATAGCCCTGTTGTGCAGACCCGTTTATAATTATTCCCTGATGGATAATTCTGACAGGCGCAGCGGTGTGCCTGTCATTTTTTATTGGAGGAAATAAAGTGATTGAAATAAAAGGACTGAGTAAGACCTATCCAAACGGAGTAACCGCTCTTAAAGATATAAATATAACCATAAAGGACGGAGAAATCTTCGGGATAATCGGTCTTTCCGGCGCAGGAAAAAGCACCCTTATCCGATGTATAAACTACCTTGAAAGACCTACCTCGGGGCAGGTTATCATAGACGGGCAGGATTTAGGGCTGCTTTCAAAAAAGGAGCTTCTAAGGACAAGGCAGAATATCGGAATGATATTTCAGGGCTTCAATCTTCTGAATCAGCGTAATGTCATAAAGAATATCTGCTATCCCCTTGAAATAGTGGGAATGAAAAAGTCGGAGGCAGCAGCGAGAGCCTATGAGCTGCTGGAGCTTGTGGGACTGTCGGACAAGGCGAAGGCGTACCCCTCACAGCTTTCCGGCGGTCAGAAGCAGAGAGTTGCGATTGCAAGAGCACTTGCGGCAAGGACAAGGTATCTGCTTTGCGACGAAGCAACCAGCGCCCTCGACCCGGACACCACAAATTCTATCCTTGAGCTTATCAGGAAAATCAACAAAACCTTAGGCGTAACCGTTGTTGTAATAACCCACGAGATGAAGGTTATAGACAAGATTTGCGACAGTGTTGCAGTTCTCGACCAAAGCACCGTTGCGGAGATAGGAAGGGTAAGCGACGTATTTTCGGCGCCAAAGTCGGATATTGCAAGGAAGCTTGTTCTTCCCGAGGCGAGGGCGGTTGAGGAAATTTCCGGCGGAAACAAAATCCGCATTGTGTTCAACGGAGAAAACTCCTTCAAGCCTGTGCTGGCAAACCTTATTCTTGAAAGCGGCGTTCCTGTAAATATCCTGCACGCAGACACAAAGGACATTGACGGAAAAGCCTACGGTCAGATTATTCTGGGACTGCCGGACAGCGAAAAAGCGGCAGAAAAGGTAAGCGCCTATCTTACTGCAAACGACATAAGCTTCACAAAGCTTTAAGGAAGGGAGAAGGATATATGAATAATATGCTTACACAGCTGATTGACAACGGAGTTTTGCAGCTTGGCGTGTTTGAAACAATATATATGACCTTTATTTCCACATTTTTTGCTTACCTTATCGGTCTGCCCCTTGGTATTTTCCTGAGCATTACCGAAAAGGGCGGGATATGCGCTATGCCCTGGCTCAACAAGCTGCTTGGATTTGTTGTGAACATTTTCCGCAGTATTCCCTTTGTAATTCTTATGATTGCAGTACTTCCCGCCGCAAAGCTTATTGTGGGCACAAGTCTTGGCAACAAGGCTATGATAGTAACCCTTATAATCGCTGCAATTCCCTATGTGGCAAGAATGGTTGAGTCCTCAATCAAGGAGGTTGACAGCGGAGTAATTGAGGCGGCGCAGGCTATGGGAACGTCATCACTTAAAATTGTATTCAAGGTACTTATTCCCGAAGCAAAGCCCTCTCTTCTCGTCGGCTCGGTAATCTCTCTTGTAACAATTCTCGGCTATTCCGCTATGGCGGGAACAATCGGCGGCGGCGGTCTTGGAATGATAGCAATAACCTACGGCTACCAGCGCTTCAATAATGATATTGTATGGATATGCGTATTGCTCACTGTGATTATAGTCCAGCTTATTCAGGAAGCAGGCACCTATATCGCAAGAAAAACAGACAAGCGCATTTCAAAATAAGAACAAAAGGAACAAGGAGGCTGATACTATGTGGTATCTTCTTGAACGTCTTTTAAGGCAGAACTTCAGATTCGGACGAATGTGCAGCTGTACCTCTTTCGGATAATTGAACAATCATAACCAACAATAAACAATCAAAATCAGATGAACAAAAGGAGAATTTTTATTATGAAACTCAGAAAATTAACTTCAGCTTTACTCGCATTAGCACTTTCCGCACTGGCTATAACAGGCTGCTCCTCGGACAGCGGCGCAGCAAGTACAACAACAGCCGCAGGAAGCAATACTGCAACAGAGGACAAGGTTATAAAGGTAGGCGCAACCTCTACTCCTCACGGCGAAATCCTGGAATTTGTAAAGAGCGCTCTTTCGGAGCAGGGCTACGAGCTTAAGATTACGATTTACGACGACTATGTACTGCCCAACAAGGCGCTTTCCGACGGAGAGCTTGACGCTAACTACTTCCAGCACACCCCTTATCTTAACAGCTACAACGAGGCGAACGGAACAGACCTTGTTTCCGCAGCTTCTATCCATTACGAGCCCTTCGGACTTTACGGAAACGGCGTTGAAAGCGTGAAGGACGCGGCAGAGGGCGCAAGCATAGTTATTCCCGCCGACGACAGCAACGAAACAAGAGCGCTGCTTCTTCTTGCTCAGGAGGGTCTGATTACTCTTCCCGAGGGTGCAAACGCAGTTGACGGCGTAACAGTTCTTGACATTGTTGACGACCATGGCTACAATATTACAACCGTACAGGCAGACACGGTTGCAGCACAGTTCAACAACAGCGACAAGGGCTCTCTTGCGGTAATCAACGGAAACTATGCTCTTGCGGCAGGACTTAAAATAAGCGACGCTCTTGCTGTTGAGGACGCCTCCGGCTCCGCTGCTCAGACCTACGCTAATATTATTGCAGTAAGAAAGGGCGACGAAAATTCAGCAAAGATAACCGCTCTTGTCAACGCTCTTAAGACCGATAAGGTAAAGCAGTACATTGCAGATAACTACAACGGCGCAGTAATTGCGATATTCTGATAGTAACGATAAAAGGACGGAGAAGCTTCCGTCCTTTTATATATATAATACTAAAAACCATTTAAACTCAGGAAATCTTTGCAAAAATCCGGCACCGCTATCATCGTCAAAGAAACTTGACGTACATACAGTACGCCTGCGTTTCTTTTCCTCGATTTCGGCACCGTCTTTCTGCAAATCTTTTCCCTCGTTCAAACGGTTATTAGTATAATAGGTATCAGCAGAAGATTGGACAGCCCAGCGAAGGAAATCGCATGGGCTTTTTCTCTTTGTGACGGTCAGCTGTATACCTTTTTGTTTCTTTGATGTGCAAAATGCACAAAATATTAACTTAATTTTATCTAAATTCATAAACTTAATTTTAAGCTATTGACAAAAGAGAGCAAATTAACTATAATGTAAGTAAAGTTAAGCACAACATAAACTCAAATTAAGCTGTTCTTAACTAAAATTAACAACGAATGTAATATCTTTCAGGAGGAAACAAAATGAAATTAAGAAAGCTTATGGCAGGAATCCTTGCAGCAAGCGCAGTTCTTACAACAGCTTCCTGCGGTTCAACACCTGCAACAACAAACGCTCCCGAGTCCACCACCGCAGCTAACACAACAGCCGGTGACAACAACACCACCGCGGCAGATACTGCTGCTCCCGAAGCAAGCGGCGAAAAGCTTACCTTAAAGGTTCTTACACACCGTACAGACAGACTTGAGGACGGCTCCTTAGCAGAGATGACAAAGGCTTTTGAAGAGGCTAACAACTGCAAGGTTGAGTATCAGGGCTTTACAGATTATTCCACAGATATTCCTACAATGATGAACACAACCGAGTACGGCGACGTTCTTATGATTCCCGATACAGTTAAGCTTGAAGACCTTTCCAACTTCTTCGAACCCCTTGGTACATACGACGAAATGAACGCAAAGTACATGTGGGCTGACAAGAAGATGTACGACAACACCGTTTACGGTATTGCTCACTTAGGTACAATCGCAGGCGGTATCTGCTACAACAAGAGAATCTGGCAGGAAGCAGGCGTTACAACTCTCCCTGTTACTCCCGAGGAATTTGTTGCAGACCTTAAGCTTATTGCAGAAAACACAGACGCAATTCCTTACTACACCAACTTTGCAGACGCAAGCTGGACGCTTGTACAGTGGGCTTCCCTCGTAAACTCCGCTTCCGGCAGCAAGAGCTATGAAACCGACCTCCTTGTTAACAAGCAGGACATCTTCACTCCCGGCGGCGCTTACTACGAAGTTTACAAGCTTATGTTCAACGTATTCAAGGATCCCACACTCCACGAAGAGGATCCCATGACCTCCGACTGGGAAGGCTGCAAGAAGGCTATAAACGAAGGTAAAATCGCTACTATGGTTATGGGCAGCTGGGCAGTTTCCCAGTTCAAGGAAGCAGGCGATAACCCCGACGACATCGGCTATATGCCCGCACCCTTCAG
The DNA here is from genome assembly GCA_051882255.1 of Ruminiclostridium sp. GTDB lineage: Bacteria > Bacillota > Clostridia > Oscillospirales > Ruminococcaceae > Ruminiclostridium_E. The sequence continues at coordinate 8,342 of JBJERK010000114.1, read as the reverse complement.
CGTAAACGGCAAGCAGTATGCTGAATCCACAGCAGACTACTGCCTCGGTATCAACAAGAACAGAAGCGACGACATCAAGGCTCTCGGCAAGAAGTACATCACTTGGTTCGTAGAGGAATCCGGCTTTGCTCAGAAGGAAGGCTCCGTATGCGCTCTCAGAGGCTCTGAGATGCCCGACTACCTTACCGACTTTGCTAACTGCGAATTCTTTGTAACAGACGCAGCTCCCGAAGGACTTGTAGGCGTATGGGACGCTATCAACAACGACTCCGAAGTAGGTACATGGCAGGGCGACGCTGCTAACTTCAAGATTCAGATTGCAGAAGCAGCATTCGCAGGCGAAGGCGACGACAAGTTTGACGCTATCATCGCAGACGCTAACTCCAGATGGAATGCTGAAAGAGACAAGAACGCTGATCTTGCAGCTTATCTCGAAAACAACTAATTCAATCTTTTCTTCAATTCTCCCACGGTTGGTTCGGGAAGGGTAACCTTCCCGAATTAACTATATTACAATGAAATTCAGAAAGGACGATAAGCTGATGGCTGCCGCTACAAAGCAAAAACGCACCTTTTTGCAGTGGGTAAGAGGCTATACCGGTCAGAAATATATCACAACCGTGCTGTTCCTGCTGATACCTCTTGTACTGCTTATACTTTTTACCCTGATACCTGCCCTCAATATGGGTATTTACAGCTTTCAGAAGCGCGACCAGATGGGCGTTTCGGTTGAGTGGGTAGGTCTTGACAACTACGTAAGGCTTTTTACGGACGAAAGCTACCTTAAAACCTTCGCCAACAGTATTTACTACCTGTTCGGCTCCTTTGTACAGCTTTCTCTCGCTCTTTTTATTGCAACCCTGCTTTGCTCGAAAATAAAGTTTGCTAACCTGTTCAAGGGCGTTCTGTTTTTCCCCTATATGATGAACGGTGTTGCGGTATCCCTTATTTTCCGCCGCTTTTTCCAGAAGGGCGATGGAATTACAAACACTGAGGGAACGCTGAACAGCATACTTGTTATGCTCGGCGCAGAACCTGTAAAATGGCTTTCAAATCCGGATATTGTTAATTTTTGTCTTGTATTTGCCTCCGTATGGAGATATATCGGATTTGATATAGTTATGTTTATAGGCGCAATTCAGTCCATTTCCCCCGATATTTATGAAGCAGCTGACCTTGACGGAGCAAACTCCTGGCAGCGCTTCCGCTACATTATTTTCCCAAGCATAAGACCTATTGTAGCTTTACAGCTTATTCTTGCTATCAAGGGCGCAGTTTCCGTATTTGAAATCCCATATATTATTACAGGCGGAAGAAGCGGAACAAGCACCTTCGTAATCAAGACCATTGAAACCGCCTTCCAGTATCAGAAGATAGGACTTGCCTCGGCTATGGCGATTGTCCTGCTGGCGATTATACTGGTTATAACTGCGATACAAAAGGCACTGTTCAAGGAAAGGAAGTGAGAGCATGGCTAAAGAAAAGGACTTTGACCTTAAAAATTACAAGTTCAGGGAAACGCCCATGTTCGTAAGAAAGCTTATAAGCTTTCTGAAATATGCTTTTCTTGTTTTTGCCTGTATTCTCGTAATCCTGCCCCTTTTAGTAGTGCTGATAGGTGCATTCAAAACCCATGACGAGTATATTACAACAAACGTATTCGCCATGCCCGAGGTTCCTCAGTTCAGCAACTTTGTTACCGCATTTATTAACGGAAAGGTAATGAACGGACTTCTCAATACCGCGATTATTCTTGCGGTTTCCTGCTTCGGAACTATCGTTACGGGAACAATGACCGCCTTTGTTCTCCAGCGCTTCAGAATGATGTTCACAAGGTTTGTAAAGACGATTTTCCTTTTTGCAGCCCTTCTTCCCAACATCTCAATGCAGGTTACGGTATTCCAGATTGTAAGCAAGCTGGGTCTGTACAATACGATATGGGCGCCCTGTATTCTTTACATAGGAACGGATATTGTTTCGATTTATATTTTCATTCAGTTCCTCGACAATATCTCCGTATCCCTTGACGAAAGCGCAATCCTTGACGGCGCAAGCTATCCGAGGGTTTACTGGAGCATTATCCTGCCCATGCTTCGTCCTGCAATAGCAACGGTTTTAGTAATAAAATTCGTAAGTATCTATAACGACTTCTATACCGCAAACCTCTATATGCCCGGCGACGATTTGGCGGTTGTATCAACGGCGCTGTACCGTTTCATAGGACCCTACGGCGCACAATGGGAGGTTATCTTCGCAGGTATTATAATCTGTATAATACCGTCTCTGCTAATCTTCCTTTTCCTCCAGAAATTCATATACAGCAATCTTGTTGCCGGCTCGGTTAAAGAATAACATAGCAAAAGCTCCTCGAAAAACGGGGAGCTTTCTTTTTGAAAAACTCCCCGAAAGCTTGATTTCTTTCGGGGAGTTTTCATGTTCTGTTACTTAAGACTTTTTACCGACTGCTTGAAAACCGGCTTTCCGTCGATTATCTGTATTCTTGTGGGAGTCTTCGGCTTCTGAATCCTGTCAAGAATTGTTGAAACCGCAAGGTCAGCCATTTCTCCTGCGTCCACGTTTATCGTGGTTATAGGCGGATTGCTTATTTCCGAAATCAGATAATTGTCGTAGCCCACAACCGAAACCTCCCCGGGAACGGAAATTCCCAGCGCCTTTAAGTCCCGTATAACCTTGAAGGCTGTTTCATCGCAGTTGCACACAAGGGCGGAGGGAAGTTTTTCGGGGAAGGTGATATGAGTGAAAAGCTCGTTGTTAACCTCTCTGTCGGGGATAATCCATTCTTCCCTTACGGGCAGTCCGTGCTGGAGCATAGCCTTCATATATCCCATATATCTGTCAAAAATACTGGAGGTAGCAAGCCTTGTTCCGACAAAGCCTATTTCCGTATGTCCCTCGGAGATAAGATAGGAGGTAAGCTTGTAGCCGCCGAAAAATCCGTTGGTTACAATGCAGTCTGCGTCCAGCTCCGGCAGGTAATAGTCCAGAAGCAGCAGGGGAGTGCTATGTGCCGCAAGCCTTCCGACATACTCAGCGCTTAGCTGACCTAAGGAGATAACCCCGATTATTCTGCTGCCCGAAAGAAATTTCGGCATTATAAGCTCCTGCTCCTCCTCAAGGGTTATATTTTCCTGTATGCAGGAAATGTTCTTGTCCTTGAAGCTCTGAAGCAGCTTATTATAAAGCGCCCAGTAAAATGAGCCGTTGGGATTTATGAATTTTTCGGGGATAAGTATGCCGATGCTGCCGTCTCCGTATGGCTGCCTCGGGGTAATATACCCCATATCCTTTGCAGTCTGTATAATTTTTTCCCTTAGCTCATCGCTTACTCCGTTTTTGCCTGCAAGCGCCTTTGAAATGGTTACGTTGCTTGTGCCGCAGACCCTTGCTATATCGCCAAGGGTTACCTTTTTCTTCATTTATAACTACCTCCTGTTTACCTTTCATCCTGCTGCCTTCGCGTCTGCTTTACGGCGTACATTTTTGCGTCTGCTGCGGAAAGAAGCTTATTGAAATCCTCCATACAGGTTATCTTTCCCAGAGCTTTTCCTATGCTTGCAGAAAGAGTATAGGGCTTTTTCGAGGCGCTGTTGAAGCTGTCTAAAAGCTCCATCAGCATTTCTATACGCACGCTTTCCTCTTCCGGGGAATAATCTCCCATACCTATTATAAAAAATTCATCGCCGCCTGCACGAACGCATATTTCTCCGCTTTTAAGGATACTTCTTATAGCTGAGGACAGGTTTAAAATACAGAAATCTCCTTCGCTGTGACCGAAAACATCGTTGACGTATTTCAGCCGGTCCATATCTATCACATATACGCACATCAGGTTGTTTTCGCCGCAGCTTTTCAGCATATTGTTTATGTGCAGGTACATTCCTCGGCGGTTAAGGCAGCCCGTCATCGGGTCGTGCATTGAGATATATGAAAGCTGATTTTTCGCTCTTGCAACCTCAAGGGCGTTGCAGACAAATCTGAGCCAGTTACGGTAAATAAGGCTTATATTTGTATACTCCTCCATATCCTGCTGGATAACCGCATAGCCAAGGGTTTCGCTGTTGAAATGGACAGGACAGAAGAAGAAGGCGGCGGGCTTTTCCCTTTCCTCGTAAAGAAAGGGCAGCATAAGCTCTGTATCGAATTCCTCTCCCCGAAGGCTGTGAAAGCCGGAGTTGGGGGTTGGAGTGGTATGCACAACGGTTTTTACCTTCTGCGGATAGCCTTCTGTAGGCTCGCTGTCCGTATCAAGCCAGTTTTCTCTGAGGCAGAGATAAAAGTTGGAGTATGGGCGTATAAGATAGGTAGCCTTGTATATCTCCTCAAGGCACTCCTCGGGGCTGTCTGCTCCTGCAAGCCTTTCAAGCATGTGGCTTTCCATAAGCAGGGTTATGTTGCTGCGGTCGTAATAATGGAGCCTTTCGGAGTAATAGCTTGATATTTCGATATGGTCCTTGTGCCTCTGCTTGTTTTCGCGGCAGCCGCAGCTTTCCCATATATGTACTCTGTCCGTTCCCACTTCCGGCAGGTCGAAAAGCGGCATGCCGGGTTCAATAGCGGAGCGAATTCTGTCTACCGCCTGCGCTGCTGAAATATCAACTGCGGGCAGGGCGGTTGTCATTGTTATATCGTTAAGCAGGGAGTCCTCCGCACCGTCAAAGCCTGTAACAATAATATCCTCGGGAACTCTTATGCCGCAGCTGACAAGGCGGTTGGCAAGACCTAAGGCTATATAGTCGCTGGCGCAGACTACGGCTTCGGGAGGCGGTATTTCGCCCTTTATTATTCTGTCTGCAAGAGCTGCTCCTCCCGAGTACCAGAAATCCCCGTAGAAAATGCAGTCCTCCCGCAGAGGCATATTGTTTTCCCGGAGAGCGTCCCTGAAGCCTGCCGCTCTGTCCCTTGAAATCGGGCTTTCCTTCTCGCCTGAGAGGAAGTATATGTTTTTGCAGCCGTGCTCCCTTATAACGTGATTTGCAACCTGCTTTATCACGCTGCAGTCGTCGGTGAACTGGGTTTCGTAACCCTCGATATGCTTATCAAGAGCAATTACCGGCGCCTTGCATTTGCTGCGAAGTCCCTGAACTATTTCATCGTAAATATCGGTTCTGTTGTCCTCGGTAAGCTGTAAGGGCATAATTATTACGCCGTCGAAACGGCTGTAATCAATAAGATTGTATATGTTTTTTTCGCCCCGAAGATACTCGTCGTAGGAATCGCATACCTGAGCTGTCTGGGCAAAAACTGCTGCGTCGTAGCCGTACTGGCGGCATCTGTCAAAAATGCCTGTCAGCACCTGTCGGCAGTATTTTGATTCTGTATGGGCAGTAATTACGCAAATCCTCTTTCTCTGCATATCCGTTTCTCCTTGTTGGTCTTGATATTACGGTGAGACAGGTTAAAAACAATTAATTTTTGGTTAATTTAAGTTTATTATACCACAAGGACGCTGAAATTGCAATATGTAATCAGCAATTATTTGGTAAAAAGCGCAAAAAAACAACGTAAATTCTGTTTTGTCGAAAAATGTCGGATTTTGCGAAATAAAACAGACGTAAAGTCGAAAAAACGAAGCTTTTTTATTGACAAGGCAGCAGGCGGGTATTATAATTGAATTGTTGAATATTACCAAAATTTTGAGCTTTTAGTGTTGAAAATTTGCCACACTTGTTGAATAACGGGTATATTCTGCATATTTTCTGTCGAAAAAGGAGGAGCGCTATGGAGTATTATGCACACAAAGAAGGCGACAGCCTGCAAACCGTATCGGAGCACTTAAATGGCGTTGCAGAGCTTGCTGAGGGCTTTTCAATCGGGCCTATGAAGAAAATGGCTTATGCCGCAGGAGAATTTCACGACATAGGAAAGTATACCGCAATTTTCCAGAGAAGGCTTTTCGGTGAAACAAATGAGCGCTATGAACATTCCGCCTGCGGGGCAATCGAGCTTGGAAAAATAGCGAAGGGCAAAGTTGAAATGAGCCTGCTTCCTATGCTGCAGTACTGCATAGCGGGGCATCATACCGGGCTTCCCGACGGGGGAACGGATATTGACTCGGCGACGGAATCCAATACTTTGCACGCAAAGCTTGCCAGAGCGGCTACATACATCGGCGACAGGGACTACAGCGGCTATAAAAATGAGGTCGAGCTAAGCTTTCCCGAGGGGCAGGAGCTTTTTGATGAGCTTTCACATTCCGCAAATCAGTATGAAATGATAGAAAAATACGCTTTCTTCACAAGGTATCTTTTCTCCTGCCTTACTGACGCAGATTTTCTTGATACCGAAAAATTCTGTTCTCCCGAAACGGACAGAAGCCTTAAGGCTGACTTTTCCGCTGTCATTGATAGACTGGAAGAAAAATTCGGAACCTTCACCTACGACAATGAGCTGAGAAAAGCAAGAAAACGCCTGCAGGAGCAGGCCTGCCACAACAGCAAAAAAGCAGGAAATATCAGTATTCTCAATATGCCCACAGGCAGCGGCAAAACCCTTTGCAGCCTTAAAATTGCTCTTGACAGGCTTAAGACCTCGGGCAAGAAGCGCATAATCTACGTTATCCCCTACACAAGCATTATTGAACAGACCGCAGACCTTTTCGAGGGTATGTTCGGGGAGTATGTGGACATTTTGCAGCACCATTCAAACTACTGTTATGATTCTGACGAACGGGAGGAAAACAGTACGGCGGAAAAGCTGAAAAAATCGGCGGAAAACTGGGACGCGCCCCTTGTCATAACTACAAGCGTGCAGTTTTTCGAGTCCCTGTACCACTACAAGGGCTCAAAGCTAAGGAAGCTTCACAACCTTGCGGACTCGGTCATAATCTTTGACGAGGTGCATCTGCTGCCCGAAAAGCTTTTGCAGCCCTGTCTGCGGGCGGTTGGCTATATTACGAAGTACCTGAACAGCGAGGCGGTTTTCCTTTCGGCAACAATGCCGGATTACTCGGAGCTGTTCAGAAAATATATTCCCGACTGCTCCGTAACCGAGCTTATTACCAATAAAAAGGATTTTGAGTTTTTCCGTAAGTGCAGTTACACTTATCTCGGCTCTGTTGACTTTGACAGTATTGTTGAAAGGGCTATGGGCTTTAAAAGCAGCCTTATCGTAGTGAACAAAAGAAAAACCGCCAGAGAAATCTACAAGAAGCTTAGCGGCAACAGGTTCCATCTTTCCACCTATATGACCCCTCACGACCGCTCGGAGGTTATCGGGGAGATACGGCGGCTGCTTGATGAAGGACAGCCCGTAACCGTTGTGTCAACCTCTCTTATTGAAGCGGGAGTTGACCTTGATTTTGAGGCAGTATTCCGTGAACTGGCGGGACTTGACAGTATTTTGCAGGCAGGCGGCCGCTGCAACAGAGAGGGACTGCGGGACAGCGGAGAGGTGTTTGTTTTTGAAACCGATGAGCCGCCAAAGGGTGAAATTGCCGCAAGAGCAAGTATTGTGAAGGATTTTCTCAGAAACGGCGTTGATATTGCTTCGGAGGAAGCGGTGGAGCTGTACTATAATCGGCTGTTCAACTTCAAGGAAAAGGAAATCGAAAGCAATTCGATTGCAAAGGACGTTCAGGGGCTTGATAATATCCCGTTCAGAAGCTATGCAGAGCAGGTTGAGTTCATAAACGAGGAAACGGTAAGTGTGGTTATAAACAACTGCGAGGAAACCGAAATGCTGCTCCGGCAGCTTGCAGCAGGAAAGCTGAGCGCAAAGCGGAAATTGCAGAGATTTTCCGTGTCCCTGCGTACTCACGGCGAATTTGATAAGGCGCTTTCTGCGGGACTGCTCAGAGAAGCTGCTTTCGGGGTATTCCTGCTTAGCGATAATGCTTATTACAGTAAGGAAACTGGACTTGATTTGGATATGAGCAACGATATTATATGCTGTTAGGTCAGCAGCAAATATTATTTATAATAAGCAAGAAAGGAAGTGTAAAATTGAGCAAAGAAATCAGAGTTATCGTTGAGGGAGATTATGCTCTCTTCTCTCGTCCTGAATGTAAGGTTGAAAGAGTCAGTTATGACGTACCCACGGTTTCTGCAATAGAGGGGCTTTTAAAGTCAGTCTACTGGAAGCCTGCCTGCAAAATCATAGTAGACAAGCTGATTGTATTCAACCCTATTAAGTTTACCAACATACGGCGCAACGAGATTAAGAGCAAGATACCTCTTTCGGCGGTAAAGGCTCAGATGAAGGGAAGCGGTTCGGCGGAGCTTTACGCCTGCGAACAGCGAAGCCAGCGGGCAGGAATGATACTTAAGGACGTAAGGTACGGAATTGAGTTCCATTTTGAGCTTACGGGGCTTAAATCCGACCAC
>JBJERK010000113.1:0-3911 GCA_051882255.1 Ruminiclostridium sp. | reverse complement strand
AAATAATATTGCTCATGCTCTTACAAAGGTTCTTTACCCCAACGATAACCACCTTGAGGGTAAGGCGCTCCGTCTTCGTCAGCAGTATTTCATGTGCGCAGCTTCCGTAGGCGATATTGTAATGCGCCACATGAACGTTTACGGCACACTTGACAACCTCCATGACAAGGTTGCAATCCATATCAACGACACTCACCCAACTCTTGCAATCCCCGAGCTTATGAGAATACTCCTTGACGACTGCGGTTATCCCTGGTCAAAGGCATGGCACATCTGCTCCAACACCTTTGCATACACCAACCACACCGTTATGGCTGAGGCTCTTGAAAAGTGGGATAAGGATCTTGTTGCAAGAATACTCCCCAGAATTTACTCTATCTGCTGCGAAATCAACCGCCGCTACTGCGAGGGACTTTCAAACCGCCTGCCCTACGAAAAGGTTGAGCGTATGTCCATCTTCAACAACAACAAAATCAGAATGGCGAATATGTGCGTAGACGCTTCCCATTCCGTAAACGGCGTTTCGAAGCTTCACAGCGAAATCATCAAGGAAAGCGTATTCCACGATGAGTACGAGGATAAGCCCGCTAAGTTCACAAACGTAACAAACGGTATTGCTTACCGCCGCTGGCTGCTCCAGTCCAACCCCAGACTTACAAGCCTTCTTTCCGAGTGCATCGGCGAGGGCTTCAAGAAGAACGGTCAGGACCTTTCTAAGTTCAGACTTTTCGAGAACGACAGCGAGGTGCTTAAGAAGCTTTCCGAGATAAAGAGAGCAAACAAGGCGGATTTTGCAAAGTACGTTCTTTCCTCAACAGGCAGACAGCTTAACGTTGACAGCATTTTCGACGTACAGGTAAAGCGTCTCCACGAGTACAAGCGCCAGCAGCTTAACGCACTCAACATCATTTCCGAGTACAACTACCTGCTCAACAATCCCGACGCAGACTTCGTACCGAAAACCTATATCTTCGCCTCTAAGGCGGCTCCCGGCTACTATATGGCTAAGCAGATTATCAAGCTTATCTGGTGCCTCGGCGAGGAAATAAGAAAGAATCCGAAAATCAGCGAAAAGCTTTCTGTAATCTTCCTTGAGGATTACCGTGTAACCCTTTCCGAAATGCTTATGCCTGCGGCTGAAATCTCCGAGCAGATTTCTCTTGCAGGTACGGAAGCAAGCGGCACCGGCAATATGAAGCTTATGCTTAACGGCGCTGTTACAATGGGTACCTACGACGGCGCTAACGTTGAAATCCACGAGCAGGTTGGCGACGACAACATCTTTATCTTCGGTATGTCAACCCCCGAGGTTAACGTTATGAAGCAGAACGGCTACTCTCCCGAGGGCTACTACAACCACAATCAGGTTATCAAGGGCGCAATCGACGCTATGTACCGCGGCTTCAACGGCGCTACCTTTGAGGAGGTTGCAAACGCTATCCGCTACGTTGACCAGTATATGTGCCTTGCAGACTTTGAAAGCTACCGTGCTGCACAGAAGAAGGCAAGCGACACCTACAGGGATATTGAGAAGTGGAACAGAATGTCCCTTGCCAATATCTCCGGCGCAGGCGTATTCTCCGCAGACAGAGCGGTTACCGACTACGCAAGAGACATCTGGCATATCATCTGATTTTACTAAAAACAGATTTTTTTCCGCCGTACGGGTATGCTGTACGGCGGAAAAGTGCTGTATAACGGAGGCTTTATGTTACCTATTTACGATTGTTTCAGCGAGGATTATAAGTCGCCCTTTGGTGCAGTTGAGCGGGGAACGGAGTGCTGCTTTACTCTCAGATTTCCCGAGGAAACTGTTATCGAGGAGCCTGTTCTCGTTGTTTTCCGTCCGGGCTTCAAGGAGCGGTTTGTGCATCTTGAGTACTGCGGCAGCAAGGATGGCTACAAGTCCTACAGCTGCAAATATACTCCCTCGGATACGGGACTGCACCACTACTATTTCTCCCTGCTCATAAACCGCAACCGCCACTACGTCAAGAAAAGCGGCGCAAGCGAGGGTGTTATCGACAACGGCGACCTTTTCCAGCTTACGGTTTACCGTGAGGGAATGACTACTCCCGAATGGCTTAAGGGCGGGGTTATGTACCAGATTTTCCCTGACAGATTTGCAAAAAGCGGGGAAAGTCACGAAAACGTGCCCTTTGACCGGAAAATACATTCCGACTGGAACGATACTCCCGACTGGAAGCCGGACAGCAGAGGAACAATCACAAACAGCGATTACTTCGGCGGCGACCTTAAGGGAATTGAGCAGAAGCTGGACTATTTAAGGGACTTAGGCGTTACGGTAATATATCTGAACCCGATTTTTGAAGCCCACGAGAACCATAGATACTGCACAGCGGATTACTCGAAGATAGACCCGCTTTTAGGCACGGAGGAGGATTTTATAAGCCTTTGCCGTGCGGCGGACAGGCGGGGAATAAAAATTATTCTTGACGGAGTATTCTCCCATACAGGCGCAGACTCAATCTATTTCAACAAGAACGGAAGATACGGCGAAAACGAGGGCGCTTTCAGGAATCCCGAAAGCCCCTTCAGAGAGTGGTACAGCTTTTCACAGTACCCTAATGTTTATGAATCCTGGTGGGGCATTACCACCCTGCCCAACGTAAACGAAAACAACCCCGCCTACACGGAGTATATCTGCGGCGAGGGAGGAATTTTACAGAAATGGATTGATTTGGGTGCAGCAGGCTGGCGCCTCGACGTTGCAGACGAGCTGCCCGACCAGTTTATAGATAACCTGAACAAGTCGGTAAAGTCCAAGGGCGAGGACAAGGTTATCTACGGCGAGGTCTGGGAGGACGCAACCAACAAGGAGAGCTACGGAGTGCGCCGCAGATACCTTATCGGCGGTCAGCTGGACAGCGTTATGAACTACCCCTTCAAGGAGGCAGTCCTCAATTACGTCAAGAGCGGCGACGCCCGCAGCTTTGTGGACGGTATTATGACAATTGTTGAGCATTACCCCAAGCCCTGCACCGATATTCTTATGAACTTCCTTTCGACCCACGACACCGAGCGGGCTATTACAAGGCTTGCGGGGGACGATGTAGGCTGGAACGGCAGGGAATGGCAGGCGGAGAGATACCTTACCGACTCCCAGTACGTTTACGGCATAGCCCTTATGAAGTGCGCTATGGTGCTCCAGTTCTTCCTTCCCGGTATTCCCTCGATTTATTACGGCGATGAGGCAGGACAGGAGGGCTACAAGGACCCCTTTAACCGCCGCACATATCCATGGGGCAGGGAAAACCTTGAGCTTGTTGAGTTTACAAAGGAGCTTGGCAGCATACGCCGCAGAGTTAAGGCGTTTGCAAGGGGAAATATCCGCTTTATTGAGGTCACAAAGGATTTTGCGATTTTCTCCCGTGAGGACAGGGAAATCGGAGAAAAGGCAATTGTGCTTATGAATAAGTCCAAAAAGCTGCTTGAAAAGAGTATAAGCGGGCTTTGCGGCGAGGGCAGTACCGAGATTATCCACGGCGGCGAGGGTAACGGAAATATCCGTGTTTCGCCCTTCGGCTATGGGGTAATAAGGGTTACTTACCCGACAGAACAGTAAGATGAATATGAAAAGGGGCTGTTGCAGTACATGCAGCAGCCCTTTTTGTTATGCAGAGATTTTTAGACATGAGAGTTATTGAGCCAAGGGGGCTGCCCGCCCCCTTGACCCCCGGGGAGCGCACGGGCGCTCCACCCCTTTGAAGCTTGATTACAGCTTTTGCTTGTAATAATACAACGGATACACATTCACGGGTTTTGTGGGTTTGCTTGTAATAATATTCTGCCGGAAAGTCGCAGGAAACAAGTCATACTAATATTATATATTGATTTCATTCACCGTAAAGAACCGCAGAAACGTCCTTGCTCCAAGCTTCCCGTACCAG
>JBJERK010000112.1:0-3922 GCA_051882255.1 Ruminiclostridium sp. | reverse complement strand
AAAGAGCCTTCATTTTTTCGATTGCCTTCGGCTTATCAGCCTCAATTCCTATTACCGCCTTTTTAAGGTCAAGGAATTTAAGGATAAGCTTTATACCGTCGATTACCTTTTCTCCCTCCTCCATAAATGTACGGTAGTCGGAAGTTATGTATGGCTCACACTCTGCACCGTTTATAACAAGGGTATCAACCTGAGTGGTTTTCGGGTCGTAATTCAGCTTTACATAAGTCGGAAAGCCTGCTCCGCCAAGACCTACCGAGCCGCTTTCCTTTACTGCTTTTATAAAATCCTCTCTGTTATTTACAACAGGCGGCTTTATATCGGGGCACATTTCCTGCCGCAAATCGGTTTCTATTACAACTGCGTCGTTAAGCTTTCCGAAAACGTTCATAATCTTTACAATTTCCTTTACCGTTCCGGAAACGCTGGAATGAACAGGGGCGGAAATAGCCGCGTCGCTGCTGCCTATAAGCTGACCCGCCGTAACCTTATCGCCCGGAGCAACAAGAGGGGTACAGGGTACTCCTCCGTGCTGTGACATACTGATAACAACCTTTTTCGGAAGGGTTATCTGAACCGACTGTGCCTCGGCGGCATTGTTAAAGTGGGGCAGCTTTATGGATTTAAGCTTCATAAAGTTTACACACCTCTCCTTTTATGCAATATCGGCTGAAGCACTCTTCAGCTCGTTAATAAGACCTGTTATCCGTCCCGTAGGACATTCAAAATAGCTGTTGTCGATAAGGATAATACTGCCGTTCTTAACTGCGTCAAGCTCGCCCAAAACCGGGTCTTCGGAAAGCTGCTCCTTATCGTAAATATTATTGAGCAGGACTACCCGGGGCGGGTTTTCTGTGAGAAAATCCTTTTCTGTAATATAGCCCTCCCTGTCCGCTGCAAGGTTGTTTCCGAGAGCAGACAAAACCGAGCTTTCAAGGGTACTGCCACCCGCAAGGGACATTCCCTCGGTAACATAGATAAAATCGCCGAGAGGCTTTTCCTCTGACTCAAAAGCCTCAGCTACGGGAGAGAAAATCTCCTGACCGAAGGCTTCACCGTCAAAAGCGCCTTTGAATACAAGTCCAAGAGCGCTGTAAATATTGCCGAACTCGGTTACAGAGCGTGGATAGGGTATGTAGAGAGTAACGATGCCCTGCTCCTGCAATAAAAGCTTATCCTTTTCGGGAATTTTGGTTGCAGTAATTATAAGGTCGGGCTTTAGCGCCGTGATTTTTTCAATATCCGGGCAAGCAGGACGTCCCACATCAGTAACAGCTGTTATTTCCTCCGGGTAGTGGCAGTAGCTGCTCCTGCCCACAAGAGAAGCTTCAGCGCCAAGCTCGTAAATTATCTCCGCAAAAGCGGGAGAAAGACAGACTACCCGCTTTGGCTTTTCGGGGATTTCCGTATCGTTTATAATAACCGGATAGGGCGACGGCTCGGAATCGTCGGTTATATCCGTAGTTACAATAACCGGCAATGTATCGCCGCTTGTATCGGTAATATCGGGGGTTTTTCCGTTTTCGCAGCCGCAGAGAAAAATGCAAAGCGACAGTAAAAACGGAAGTATTCTTTTTCTCAAAGCGTTCCTCCGTAAAAATCAGATTTCATCAAGGTCAAGTCCAAGCTCAAGACGGGACTGTACCATATCCACAAACTGCCTTGCAGTTCTCGGAGAGCGGCCGCACTTCTTAAGCGCAAAGCGCTCCGCAAGGCTCAGAAGCTTATCTTCCGCAATATCAAGCTTCCTGTCGTCGGCAATTTTAGACACAATATCAAGATAGCCGCTTTTGTCGGGAGTTGTGAATGTGATATAAAGCCCGAACCTGTCTGCAAGGGACATATTTTCATCTCTGGCGTCTGCGGCGTGCATTTCGTCGCCTGTACGCTCGGAGTTGGTTTCCTTTATAATGCGGCGGCGGTTGGTTGTAGCGTAAATTACACAGTTTTCGGGCATCACCGCAACCGAGCCTTCAAGCGCCTGCTTTAAAAAGCTGTAGCCCTCGTCGTTTTCGCTGAAGGTTATGTCGTCTATGAACAGGATAAACCGCAAGGGGTTATTTCTTACAATATCGTAAATCTTATAAATGCCGAGAATAGCCGCCTTGGGGATATGGATTATGCGAAGCTGGGGATACTCGTTTATAAGCGCCTTTACGGTGCTGGATTTTCCTGTTCCCCTGTCGCCGTAAAGCAGGACGTTCTGCCGCTTTGCACCGTTTATAAAGCAGAGGGTGTTGTCTATTACCCGCTTTCTCTGGGCTTCGTAGTTCTTAAGGTCGCTTAGTCTTACGCTGTCAAAGCCGGAAACGGGAGAAATAGTGCTGCCGTCAAAGGAAAAGGCTTTATTCGCCGCAAAGACGCTTGAGCCGTAAAGAGAAACGTAGGACAGCACGCTTTCTGCGCTTATCTCGGTGTCCCCCTTTTCATACTGCGGGAAAGGAAGATTTTCTCCGCTACAGCGGGCTTTGATTGACTCAGCAAGCTCCCCGCAGCTTATCTTTGCAAATCGGGATAAAATATCAAGGTCGTTCTTTATTGCCGCATACAGTTTTTCCGACTTGCTTTCAAGCCATGCTGATATGATTTTATTGCCGCTGTCAACGGCTAAAAAGAAGAGATAGTCGCTAAGGGTTTTCCCTTCTGTAAAAAGTATGCTGCAAACACGGGAATATGCCTCTGCCGCCTTTTCGAGGGCAGTATCGGCGGTTTCGCACATACTGCAAATTAATTCATCGTTTTTATACTCCGGGCAGCAGATAAGCGCCCTGAGCAGTTTAAGGCTTTCCATTCCAGTACCTTCGTTTGGTAAAATTTATGTAATGTTCTCTCGACTACACACTTATTCATTATACCTCATTCCGACAAAAATAGCAATAGTTTTTTCGAAAATAAAGGCTTTTTCTTTGTTATTTAAATATCAAGGAAAAAGCCCGACATACCGTATAAAAATCGGTATTTCGGGCTTGAAACTACGAAAATATAACTATTATAAATCCTGCAAATCAGCGGCAGGTATATCGTTTTCAAGATTGTCCCGCCCCAAATCCGTATCAATCTCGGGGTACGCTTTGGAAATAGGCTTTTCGGTGTGAAAAACCTTCTGTACGGGGGCTTTTGTTCCTGCAATTATCGGATTTGCCCGTTCCTTTCCGCTTTTCGCCTTACCGCTTATCTCGGGAACGGCAGGCTCAAGATTACGGGGCTTTGTATGGGTGCGCTCGGGGCGCTTCATTCCTTGCTTTGGCATAATTCTTTTCCTTTCCGAGCAGTAATACTGCTCATCGGGATATATTGTTGCCATTTATCAATAGAATATACCGTTCCACAAAAGCATAAAGCAAAGCAGTACTGCAAGAAAAGCAAAATTAAAGGCGGAAAATTTCAGCACATAGCTTTTTGTTTTACCCGGGTTATGAAGCACATATTCACGGAAGGTTATAAGGCTTGCAAGGGAGGCGATAAGCGTTCCTGCACCGCCTATATTTACGCCCACAAGCAGCTCACGGTAGTTGTCTGTGAACTGTGAAAGCAGTATTGCAGATGGAACATTGCTTATGAACTGGCAGGACAAAGTACTTACTACAAGAGTATTTTTTTCAAGAAGCGCAGAGAAGAAATCACGGACAACATCAATTCTTGACATATTCCCCGAAAAGATAAAGAAGAAAACAAAGGTAAGCAGCAAGGGATAGTCAACAGTAGCCAGCGCCCACCTGTCCATAAAAATAAGCACGGCGGGGATAACGATAAGTCCTATCCAGTAGGGTATTCCACGGAAAACGCAGGCTATTGCAAGGGCAAAAAGCAAAAGATAAAATGCTGCCCGCTTTTTGTCTATTGCAGGAATTACCTCGTCAAGGGAAAGGGGCTCAGGTCTTACGAAAATAATGCAGCAAAGAGTTATAAGCAGCACCGAAAG
>JBJERK010000111.1:0-3939 GCA_051882255.1 Ruminiclostridium sp. | reverse complement strand
TTTCATACGTTGCTATCGGCGCCCGTTCCGTTGAGGATCAGCAGCACAGACTTACCGCCAGCGGTATGGATATTCCCTGCGGCATGAAGAACCCCACGGCAGGCGATTACACCGTTATGCTCAACTCTATTATTGCAGCACAGAGCAGCCACACCTTCCTTTACAGAGGCTGGGAGGTAAACACCACCGGTAACCCCTACGCTCATGCAATTCTGAGAGGTTATGTAAACAAACACGGCAACACCGTTCCCAACTACCACTACGAGGACTTAAAGCTTCTCCACGAAATGTACTGCGCAAAGAACCTCGTAAACCGCTCGGTTATTGTTGACTGCAACCATTCAAATTCCGGCAAGAAGTTCGACGAGCAGCCCAGAATTGCCAAGGAAGTAATTTTCAGCAAGACTCACTCCGCAGACCTTTCCGACTTTATCAAGGGTCTTATGATCGAAAGCTACATAGAGGACGGCTGTCAGAAGGCGGAAGAGGGCGTTTACGGAAAGTCCATCACCGACCCCTGCCTTGGCTGGGAAAAGACACAGAAGCTTATCTACGAAATCGCAGACGCACTTTAATTAATCATACTGATATTACAAAACTCCCGAAACCTTATGTTTCGGGAGTTTTTGCTATTCTTCTATGTGATAGCCCTCGGTGACAGACCCTATCCTGTATTTTCCGTCAATACCAAGGGTAATGGACTTGTCCTCGTCCATAACCACAACTCTTGCAGAGGAAAGAATATTGCCGTCCTTGTCGCTGAAATAAAGGGTTTCCCCTGTTTTCAGATTGAAATTAACCTGATACCTATGAAGCGCCGAGGTTTCCTTATTGTTTTTGCAGGAAACTGTAATCACGCTTTTTGCAGGTACCGAGCAGGCAGGGAATTCCCACTTTTTCAAATCCTCCTCATCATCGGAAAGGAAGTATCCGCCGATTGAAAAAGCCTCATCGGAAGGGTTGTAAATTTCAATCCAGTCTCCCTCCCCTGCCGTATAAAGCTCGCTTATTACAGGCGCTGCGTCAACCTCAGTCTTTTTTAGATAAAGGGTTACTGTGATATTTCCATCTTCGTCAGCCATTGAAGCGGAAATTTCAAGCTTTTCGTCGGTGTACGCCTCACCGTTAACCTCCCAGCGGTCAAATTCGTAACCCGCATAAGGCTTAGTTTGTGCAGTAACGCTTACTGCCTTAAAATAAGAAGCACTTGCGGTTCCCGAGGAAGTCAGAATCTGGGAGTTAAGACAGGTTTCTGCACCTACGGGATTATAAAGCTTAACGTTATAGTATTCCATATCGTAGCCGAACTGCTTTGAAAGGCTGCGGAGCATTACAGTCGGGCGCTTTTCGGCGAAATCCCGTATCTGCTGGCGGCTGTCAGCAAAGGTGTTTTCATTTGCCCATGTGGAGGTGTAGCCGTTATTCAGAGCGTACATACACTCGGTATCGCATTCCTGAATCAGCTTTTCTATCGTTTCAAGGACATGTTCAGAAGCAAAGGAGCCGCCGATAAGGTCACATATTTCCGCAGCAAATGCCTGCTGCATATCCTCACGCTCAAGAAGCTTTTTAAGCAGCAGGGATTCGCCCTGCATGTGGTTTCCTGTCAGCACATTGTCAAGTGTGTTGTCCTTATAACCTCTGCCGTAGAGTCCCCATGCAAATTCTGCGTCAAACAGGAGAAATCTCCACTTTCCGTCAAGATATGGGCTTTCGGTAACCTCGCCCTCTGAGGGGTAATAGCGCCAAGCCTTATAGTTGTTTCCCGGCCAGTCCTTGTTGTCAATGTAAATCTGGATTGCGTAGTATTTTAAGAAGTTATCAAGGTCAACAAGCTCGCAGAACTCGCTGAAATTCTTATCATCGGTAAGCCCGCTTTCCGCAAGCTCCAGCAGATTATTCCAGTCGTTCACGCTCTGCTCGTCGTCCCCCTCCATTTCCTTTTCCTTAGAGCCGACTATGCGGAAATTATCCTTGTTTCCGCCGTATTCCATCTCAAGATAATCGTTGCTGTAGGCTTCGTGCAGCCATGAAAAACCGTAGTATTCGCTGTTCAGGAAAACCGCCGCAGGGCGCACACTCTGAACATCGGGAAAACCCGCTTCCGAAGCAAGCGTCATTGAAAGCTCATCACGGATACTTGCAAATTCACGGTCGTTAGCGTTATTTCTGAGAGTTATGCGGTCGTAGCGGTTGATAAGATTGCCGAAGGAGTCTGCATTGCCCTCAAAAAATGGGTACTTGAACTTTCCCTCGCTGTATATATTCCTTGCTATAAGCCGCCAGGACTTCTGGGAAACGGCTCTTGAAGCGCCGCCCACAACTCTGCCGCCTGCCGCCTGGCTTAAAATCTGCTCGCCGCCTGCGGTGAAGGCTTCAACGTACATATCCCGCTCGCTTTCCCTGCCTCCGATTGACCAGTTTGCGGGAGCGTTATAGTCAATCTCACCGCCGTCGTATTCATCGGAATTAAGGTACTCGTCCCGAACTGCACCCTCGGTTGCAACGCCGTTATAGTAGTCGTAAAGGTTGTACTCATCGGTAGAAAGCACAAAAATAAGAGTTGACTCATCAAAGCGGTCGAAAACGTTTTTTCCTGTTATGTAGCTTTTATGAACAATTTCCGAGGTTTCCCCCTCTTTTACTGCTATCGCCTTTATTGTTGTTGCAGTAACCTTAGACCTCGCCTTTATCTCAATAGGCTCGGAGTACTGCTTTGACTTCTCCGTGGGGTCGTTTCCGTCGGTGGTGTAGTAGATTAACGCGCCCTCCTCGGCGATAAGCTCAACAGCAATATCCGTATCGTAAAAGCTGCCGTTTTTTGAAAATTCAACAGGCGCTTTCAGCTTTTCAGGCTCTTCCGCTTCCCCGGACTTTGCTTCATCATAGCTTGTGGGAAGCTGAACCTGCTTGTCACTGTGGTTTGCAAGCAGATAACAGCCTGCCCCGCCGGCAAGTAAAACAGCACATAAAAGAATAACAAGTTTTTTCATAATCTTCCTTAATTTTCAATCATTTCCAAGAGCTGAGCCTCGGAAATTATCTTTACTCCAAGCTCCTCAGCCTTTGTAAGCTTGCTTCCCGCAGCTTCTCCCGCAACAACATAGCTTGTCTTTTTGGAAACCGAGCCTGCGCATTTACCGCCCAGACTTTCTATCATTTCCTTAGCCTGCTCACGCTTCAGATTCGGCAGAGTTCCCGTAAGGACAAAGGTAAGACCTGCGAATTTATCGCCGGCAGCCGCCTTATCGTAGGTCATTTTCAGCCCGTACTCCCTGAAGCGTTCAATAAGAGCTATCATTGTTTCGTCCTTAAAGGCGCTTACTATATTTTCAGCAAGCACCGAGCCGAAGCTGTCTATTGCGGAAATATCCTCGGCGGAAGCAGACATAATGCTGTTCATATCGCCAAATTTTCTGCACAGAAGCTCTGCTGAACGCCTTCCTATTCCCTTTATTCCAAGTGCGAAAATAAGCCTGTCAAGCTGATTTTCCTTTGATTTTTCTATTGCGGCAATAAGATTTCCTGCGGATTTCTCCTTGAAGCCCGGGAGCATAAGCAAATCTGCTTCCCTGAGGCAGTACAGGTCTGCGGAGTTTTTAATAAGCCCCTGCTCCGAAAGCAGCTTTACAATCGACTCACCCAACCCGTCAATGTTCATAGCGTCACGGGAGGCGAAATGCTCAATACTGCGAAGCAGCTGTGCGGGACAGTTTGGATTTACGCAGCGCACCGCTGCTTCTCCCTCATTTTTATCCGCCTTATGCCCGCATACGGGGCAGTTTTCGGGGAGAAAATAGGGCTGGCTGTTTTCGGCGTGTGCGGCAACTCTTACTACCTCGGGGATTATCTCCCCTGCCTTTCGTACAACAATTTTGTCGCCAACACGCACATCAAGCTGAGAAATTATGTCCTGATTATGAAGCGATGCACGGGAAA
>JBJERK010000110.1:3401-17178 GCA_051882255.1 Ruminiclostridium sp. | reverse complement strand
AGATACGGGGGATAATAAAAATCTTGTCCTTTACCTCCTCCTGAATACGGGCGAGCCTTTGCGTATAGTCCATAACAGGCTCTTCCTTATCAGCGGAGCAGGGACCGATAACAAGCATAAAACGCTTATCTCTTCCTTCGAAAATATCACGGATTTCCTTATCTCGTTCCTCCTTGATTTTAGCTATTCTTTCCGTAAGGGGATACATTTCTTTAATCTCCTTCGGGATAGGCAGCTTTCTGTTAAAAATCATTCCCATTGTTATTTGTTTCCTTTCTTTTAGTGCATTGACTTTGATTTAGCGCTTTTATCTTTTGCCGCTTTTAATCACTGAAATTCTATTCACTTATAAAGCAGACTTACGAAAAGTCTGCTTTACAAATAATGCCTTAAAATTCTTCTTCCTTGTCTGCCTCTTCGATTTTTTCCTCGAAGAACTTGTCAAGCTTCTGAAGGGAAGCGCTGAGAAGCTTATACTCTTCCTTGTCAAAGCAAGCCTTTACGGTCTTTGCAAGGTCGCTGTGGTACTTCTTATGGGTTTCAAAAGCCTTTTCGCCCTTTGCGGTAAGCTTAACCCTTACTGAACGTCCGTCGCTTACACAGCCTGTCTTTTCAACGAACTTCTTTAAAACAAGCTTGTTTACTGCAACTGTTGTGGAGGGTCTGGTAATGTCCAGCTTGAATGCAACCTCGCTGATTGTAGGACCATCGCTGCCCTTTGTGAGCTCCTTGATACATTCGATGAGGTGAAGCTCGTTGATTGTGAGGTTGAGTGTTCTTGTGCTTTGGAGCGTCATATCTTCAAGCTTCATCATATTGTGATAAAGCTTCAAGAGCGCCTTGCTGAGTTCTAATTCTGCCATAATAATTCTCCTGCCTGTTACGTCATGCGTAAAAATGAAATAATTCGGGGCTTTACAGCCCGCTTGATATCCGGTTGCTATTCTTTCTTTCTGTATAAGCAGCAGGAAATTATCCATACCGCTTATTTAATTTAATTATATCACAACATTTTTATTCTGTCAACACCAATTTTGAAATATTTGTGTCAAAATTGGTAAAATTTGCAGATTTATTTGTTGAAATGTTAACTTAGTTGTGGTATAATTAAGTAAGAAATTTCATACCCCACCGAAAGGATTCAGCGTTATGAAAATAGTCATTACAGACAGCGATACAGTAACAACAGGCGACCTTGGTTTTTCCTCCTTTGCAAAGTACGGAACGGTTATCCGCTATGGAATTACCGAGCCGGAAAGGACGGCTGAGCGCATACGGGAGGCGGATATAGTACTTTGCAATAAGACGCCTATGACCGCAGAGGTTATGTCTGCTGCTAAAAATCTTAAATATATAGGTCTTTTCGCTACCGGCTGGAACAACGTTGATACAGACTATGCTGCAGCCCATGGAATTACTGTTTCAAATGTGCCCGGCTATTCTACCGACGGAGTTGTCCAGCTCACCTTTTCTCTGATTTTTGAGATTTACGGTAAAGTGAGCCGTTATGTGCAGTCCGTAAAGCGGGGCGACTGGATAAAAAGCCATACCTTTTCCTATTTCCCCTATAAAATTCTGGGGGTTTCCGGAAAGACAATCGGAATTGTCGGCTTCGGAAGTATAGGAAAAAGCGTGGCAAGGGCTGCTAAAGCTTTCGGTATGCGGGTGCTTGTATATACCAGAACGCCGAAGCAGGAGGAAGGCGTACAGTTTGTGGATTTTGATACCCTGCTCAAAGAAAGCGATATAGTAACCCTTCATTGTCCTCTCAATCCCGCCTCCGAAAAGCTTATTAACAAGGAGGCTTTCGCAAAAATGAAGCAGGATTCCGTGCTTATCAATACTTCAAGAGGTCCCGTGGTTGACGAATACGCTTTAAGAGACGCACTGCTCAGCGGTAAGCTTTTAGGTGCAGGTCTTGACGTTCTGACTACCGAGCCAATGTCGGCGGACTGTCCGCTTTTCGGTATAGAAAACTGCATTATAACGCCGCATATTGCATGGGCGGGCTTTGAAACAAGAGAAAGACTGCTTAAAATAGCGGAGGAAAACTTAAAAGCGTTTATTTCGGGAGCGCCCATAAACGTGGTGACAGGTTAAGGAGGAATGAAAATGGCAGTATCCGAGGCTATCGAAAATTACCTTGAAACCATACTTGTTTTGTCGAAAAAGAAGCCTGAGCTTCACGCAGTAGACATCTGTGCCGAGCTTGGCTATTCAAGACCTACTCTTTCCGTAGTGCTGAAAAAAATGCGGGACGAGGGGCTGATAATTGTTGACGACCTTAATCATATCGCTATGACCGAAAAGGGAAGACAGATTGCCGAGGCGGTTTACGAGCGGCATACAATCCTTGCGAAAATGCTTATGTCCTTCGGCGTAAGCGAGGAGGCAGCCCACCGGGACGCCTGCAAAATGGAGCACGACATAAGCGATGAAAGCTTTGAGTGCATAAAGAGGATTTTAGGAAAGAAGTTGGATTAAATGGGAAAAGAGCTTAAAACAAACGCTATGCGTTTTCTGGATAAATCGAAAATTCCTTACACCGTGAATACCTACGAGTGCGACGAGTTCATAGACGGAGTTACTGTTGCAAACGCTTTGGGACAGCCCGTTGATGTTACCTTCAAAACCCTTGTTGCAAAGGGAAAAAGCGGCAGCTACTACTGCTTTTTACTCCCCGTTGACAAGGAGCTTGACCTTAAGAAAGCGGCAAAAAGCGTTGAGGAAAAGTCTGTTGAGCTGCTGCACGTCAAGGACATAAACGCAGTTACGGGTTATGTCAGGGGCGGCTGTACGCCTATCGGAATGAAAAAGCAGTTTATGACGATTGTTCATTACTCTGCTGAAAGCCTGCCCGAATTTTATATAAGCGGCGGCAGGGTAGGAACGCAGATTTGCCTGTCGCCAACTGCGCTGATTAAGGCTATCAGGGGCAGGTTTGCGGATATACTGCTAAGTGAGTGATAATAAAGTTATGAAAGAAAAGATAATTTATTGGCTTAATTTTCTTTGGTCTTGTATTATCGCATTTTCATTTCCGATTTGCCTTGGCTGGATTTATATGGATATTACAGGTCATGCAAAGGGCTATGCCTATGATTTGGGGGCAGAAAAAGATGTTTCCATTATGTTTGGTTTTGCAGAACTGTTAATATGGCTTGCTCTGGCTCTACCGTCAAACGTTTATGTATTTAGAAAAACAGCGGCAAAAAGGAAGCTTTTTGTTTTAATTCCGGCTTTGATTTACATAATACTTTCTGTTCTATGCATTACTTTAATCGGCGGCTGGGGTAAATTTGAGATGTTTTTTCATGCGTAAAACCCTATAATATCAATAACCCGTGAAGAAATCTTCACGGGCTATTTCTTTATTCAACACCAAGGCTTTTCAGCACGATTTTTCCCACGTTGTCAAAACCCTCCAGCGTACCCAAATCCCTCGGCTCAGCCTCTTTTCCGTAAACAAGCAGCGGTACATACTCCCTTGAATGGTCGGTTGAGGGAGTAGCAGGGTCGCAGCCGTGGTCGGCGGTTATAATCAGCAGGTCGTCGGCTCTCATACTGCCCATAAATCCTCCCAGCCATTCGTCAAACTCACAGAGCGCCTTTGTGTATCCTGCTGCGTCGTTTCTGTGACCGTAAACCATATCGAAATCCACAAGATTGGTAAAGCAAAGACCTCTCCAGTCCTCCTTTGCAAATTCAGCCGTTTTCGCCATTCCGTCCCTGTTGTCGGCAGTTCTCACAAAGCCGTTAAGCCCTTCTCCTGCAAAAATATCGTTGATTTTTCCAACTCCATAGCTTGTATAGCCCTTTTCGCAGAGGGTGTCGAGAATGGTTTTGCCGGTAGGCTTAAGGGAGAAATCGTGGCGGTTCTTTGTTCTTGTGAAGGGATATTCTCCTGTAAAGGGGCGGGCGATAACCCTGCCCACGCCGTGCTCACCCACAAGAATTTCACGGGCAATTTCGCAGCAGCGGTAAAGCTCCGCAAGAGGCACAACCTCCTCGTGAGCGGCAATCTGAAAAACGCTGTCCGCCGAGGTATATACGATAAGCGCACCGGTTTTCAGATGCTCCTCGCCGTAGTCCTTGATGACCTCCGTGCCGGAATAGGGCTTGTTGCAGAGCACTGCTCTGCCCGTTCTCTCCTCAAATTCTCCGATAACGCTTTTCGGAAAGCCATGTGGGTAGGTAGGGAAGGGCTTTGCGGAAATTATTCCCGCCATTTCCCAGTGTCCCGTGGTGGTATCTTTGCCCTTGGAAAGCTCCTTTAACCGTCCGTAAACCGCTTTTGGTGCAGTAACTGCGCCCCCGTAGCTGTTTCCGTCGATATTGAAAATACCCAGCTCCCGAAGATTCGGGATATTGAGCTTTCCCGTATCAAAACAGGCTTTAAGGGTGTTGCTGCCCTCGTCTCCGTAGTCCTTTGCATCAGGCATTTCGCCGATCCCCACGCTGTCCAGTACAATCAGAAAAACTCTCTTTGCCATTAAGCCTCACTCCTTTTCACAAAGCGCCTTGACACCCGAGCTTGTGCCTATACGGTCGCAGCCCAGAGCAATAAATTCCTCCATATCTTCCTTTGTGCGGATACCGCCGGCAGCCTTTATTTTAACGTTTTTGCCGATATTCTGCTTGAAAAGCCCTATATCGGATTTCTGAGCGCCGGCAGTTCCGAAGCCCGTGGAGGTTTTTATATAATCCGCCCCGCCATCGGTTACGCAGCGGCAGAGCTTAATCTTTTCCTCCTCGGTAAGATAGCAGGTTTCGATAATTACCTTTAATGTCTTTCCGCGGCAGGCAGCCTTGATTTCCTTGATTTCCTTTGTAATTTCAAAAAACTGTCCGTTCTTGACCTGACAAAGATTAACCACCATATCTACCTCGTCGGCGCCCTTTGTAACAGCGTCTCCCGCCTCGAAAATCTTTGTTTCCTTTGTGGAGTAGCCGAGAGGGAAGCCGATAACCGTGCAGATTTTAAGTTCGGGATAGCTTTCCCTTACTGCCTCGATATAGCAGGGCGGAATGCATACAGAAGCGGCTTTGTTTGCGGAAGCCTCGCTGCAAAGTGTGCGGATTTCCTCCCAGGTCGAAACAGGGGAGAGTCTTGTGTGGTCTATGTGACTGAAAATTTCGGATTTATTCATATTTGCGTCCTTTCTGAACCTGCCAAAAGACAAAAAGGGAGCCAAAAAGCCCCCTTGTTTATCTCCGTTAGTATCTGCGTTTTACTTTGTGCCGAAAATACGGTCGCCGCCGTCGCCGATACCGGGAACAATGTAAAGGTCTTCGTTAAGCCTTTCGTCAAGAGCGCCGCAGTAGATTTCAATATCGGGGTGAGCCGACTGAACAGCCTCAATTCCCTCGGGGCAGGCAACAACTGTCATAAGCTTGATGGAGTGTGCGCCTGTTTCCTTGATAATGTCGATTGCCTTGACAGCGGTAACGCCTGTTCCCACCATAAGGTCCATAACGATAACGTCTCTTTCAGCAATATCGAAGGGGAGCTTGTTGTAGTAAACGGAAACCTTATCCTCCGAGTTTTCATCACGGCAGATTCCGATATGTCCCACCTTAGCGGCGGGTACAAGGGCAACTGCACCCTCAACCATGCCGAGACCTGCACGAAGAACGGGAATAAAAGCAACCTTACGTCCCGAAATTACGTTGGAAGTTGCGATTGCGATAGGGGTCTGAACCGTAACCGCCTTTAAGGGCAGGTCGCGGGTTGCCTCGTAGGTCATAAGCATTGAAACCTCGGAAACAAGCTCACGGAATTCCTTTGAACCCGTGTTCTTATCTCTGAGCAGAGTGATTTTGTGCTGTAAAAGGGGATGGTCGAGAATGTGTAACTTTTCGTTTGACATATTTCAGTCCTCCAGTTTCTTGATTTTATCTACTCGAAGAGCGTGCTTGCCGCCCTCAAAATCCGTGTGCAGGAAAACGTCCAGCATTTCCGTTGCCGAACCTGCTCCCGTTGTTCTTCCGCCCATGCAGATAACATTGGCGTCGTTGTGGAGTCTTGTGTATTTTGCGGAGTACCAGTCAGCGCAAAGGGCGGCTCTTATTCCCTTGATTTTATTTGCGGCAATTGAAATTCCGATTCCCGTACCGCAGATAAGAAGCCCCTTGTTTTCGCTGTTTTCCAGTACCTTCTTGCATACCTTTTCCGCAATATCCGGGTAGTCGACGGTTTCGCCGTTGCATCCCATATCCTCGTAAGCGAAGCCGTTTGCTTCAAGGTATTTCAGCAGTTCAAGCTTAAGCTGATAGCCGCCGTGGTCGCAGCCAACATATATCATCTTTATCAGTCCTTTCAATTTCGTTAATATAGTATAATATCAGGAACAATTCTTCTTGTTTTCTCTCGCAAGTCTTTCTCTTTCCGCCTGTGGCAGCCGCAAATATACGGGCATAAGCGCTGCCGCGGATATTTCCTCGTATTCCTCGCTTGCAAAGCATACGCCCGTGCCGCTCTGAAAACGCAGGGCAGGGGGAGCAAGCTCAATATTTCCGCTGCCGATTTTGCTGTAAACCAACTCTGCGCCGTCTCCCGTAAGAATTATCCGTTCATCGCCGTGCTGTTTAAGTTCATCTTTCAGTTCATCTATGAACAAGGCTCTGTCCTCGCATAAACGCTGAACCTTTCCCGAGCTGATACGGAAAACGCCGTTATAAACCTGATTGCAGCGTGCGTCCATTACTGCACAAAGAATACAGTCCGTAACCGTAAAGTTATACGCCATCGAGAGCAAGGTAGAAACAGCTTTGCAGGGCTTTCCGAGAGCGTAAGCCATACCCTTTACCGCAGAAACTC
Organism: Ruminiclostridium sp.; assembly: GCA_051882255.1. Lineage (GTDB taxonomy): Bacteria > Bacillota > Clostridia > Oscillospirales > Ruminococcaceae > Ruminiclostridium_E. The sequence goes on along the minus strand of JBJERK010000110.1, from coordinate 10,358 downwards.
CGATTCTTAGTCCAGTAAATGAGCCTGGACCTGCTGAAACTGCAAAAATATCAATATCCGAAAGGGAAAGCCCCGAGCTTTTAAGAAGGCTTTCTGTAAAGGGGATAAGTGTCTGTGAGTGAGTGAGCTTGTTGTTTATGCTGCCGCTGGCGATAACCTTTGGGTTTTCGCCAACTTCGCAGACTGCCGCTGAGGCAACGCAGGCAGATGTGTCAATTCCAAGAACTTTCATCGCTGTCGCCTCTTTTCCTGATTGTAATTTCACGGCTGTTTTCGCCTGTTTTGGCTATGTCAACAAACCATACACTTTCGATATTGTCGCTTAGCCCCGGGATATTCTCGCTCCATTCCACCGCAAGCACCCCGTCCCGACCGAAATAATCAAAAAAGCCGATTGCATACAGGTCGTCGTAGGTGGAAATCCTGAAAAGGTCGAAGTGGAAAACGCTTATCGGGTCTCCGATATACTCGTTTACAAGAGCAAAGGTAGGGCTTGTGACGCCCTGAGAAATGCCGAAATGCTTAGCAATTCCCTTTGTGAAGTGGGTTTTTCCTGCGCCCATTTCTCCCGTATAGAGAACTGCGTCTCCTGCCTTAAGGTTTTCGGCGAACTTCTCAGCGATTTCAATGGTATCCTCTACCGAATCTGAGATGTATTTCATCAGAAAAGTCCCGAAATTGTTCCGTCAGCCGAAACGTCGATATTATTAGCAGCAGGAACCTTGGGAAGTCCGGGCATGGTCATAATATCGCCTGTAAGGGCAACTACGAAGCCTGCGCCGGCGGAAAGCTTAACGTCACGGACGGTAATTTCAAAGTTCTCGGGCTTACCCAGCTTTGTGGGGTCGTCGGAAAGGGAGTACTGGGTTTTTGCAACGCAGACAGGAATATTTCCGAAGCCCAGCTTTTCAATCTCCGCAATCTCCTTTTCAGCCTTTGCAGTAAAGATAACGCCGTCCGCACGGTAGATTTCCTTAGCGATAATATTAAGCTTTTCCTTAATCGGAAGCTTTTCGTCGTAAAGGGGCTTGAAGCCTGAGCCGCCCTTCTTTTCGCTTTCTTCAATTGCTCCGATTACTGCCTTAGCAAGCTCAATTCCGCCTTCGCCGCCCTTTAAGAATACGTCGGAGAATGCAACGGGTACGCCTGCCTTTTCGCAGAACTCACGGATATAAGCGATTTCAGCCTCGCTGTCGGTGTAGAAGTGGTTGATTGCTACAACAACGGGAACGCCGAACTTCTGCATATTTTCAATATGGGTCTTAAGGTTTACGATACCCTTTTCGAGGGCAGGAAGATTTTCCTTCGTAAGCTCAGCCTTGGGAACTCCGCCGTTGTACTTGAGGGCTCTGATAGTTGCAACAATAACGGTGCAGTCCGGCTTTAAGCCTGCATAACGGCACTTAATATCAAAGAACTTCTCTGCGCCAAGGTCGGAGCCGAAGCCCGCCTCGGTAATGCAGTAATCACCAAGCTTCAGCGCAAGCTTTGTTGCTCTTACGCTGTTGCAGCCGTGAGCGATATTTGCAAAAGGACCGCCGTGGATAATTGCGGGGTTGTTTTCAAGAGTCTGCACAAGGTTGGGGTTAACTGCGTCCTTAAGGAGAGCCGCCATAGCGCCTGTTGCATTAATATCGGCAGCATAAACAGGCTTTCCGTCATAGGTATATGCAATAAGAATACGTCCAAGGCGCTTCTTTAAGTCCTCAAGGTCGTCTGCAAGGCAGAGGATTGCCATAACCTCGCTGGCAACGGTAATGCAGAAATGGTCCTCTCTCGGAACGCCGTCAACCTTTGAGCCAAGACCTACAATGCAGTTTCTCAGCGCTCTGTCGTTCATATCCAGGCAGCGCTTAATCTGTATTCTCCGCTGGTCGATACCGAGAAGATTGCCCTGCTGAATGTGGTTGTCAAGAAGCGCACAAAGCAGGTTGTTCGCCGATGTAATTGCGTGCATATCTCCCGTAAAGTGCAGGTTTATATCCTCCATAGGAACAACCTGGGAGTATCCGCCGCCTGCCGCACCGCCCTTGATACCGAAAACAGGACCCAAGGAAGGCTCTCTCAGCGCAAGAACTGAGTTTATGCCCAGCTTATGCATACCCTCAGAAAGACCGATACTGGTAGTTGTCTTGCCCTCGCCTGCGGGGGTAGGGTTGATTGCCGTTACAAGAACAAGCTTTCCGTCGGGCTTATCCTTAAGGCTGTCAATATAGCTCTGGGAAACCTTTGCTTTATAGTGTCCGTAGGGGATAAGACTGTCCTCGTCAATGCCGAGCTTTTCGGCAACGTCCTTTATTTTCAGCATTTTTGCCTGCTGAGCGATTTCAATATCTGTCAACATAGCGTTTCTCCTTGTTTTTAGGAATTAATAATAACAGTATATCATATTTCTTCCCGAATTTCAACACATTTGTAAAAATTATTCGAATTTCAATTGTCCTATATCAAAGCTTACCTGTGACCCTGCAGCAGGAACGGTTTTAGTTACATAATTCTCCGGTTTCTTGATAATGCCATCCTCGTAGGGTCTTGCGCTTTCGAGTTCTGCTTTCGTAAGCCGCATAACCTGTACGCCCTGTGTATCCCTTGCCGCCTTGGGCAGTATCAGCACTGTGGAGAATATCAGAACCTTTCCTGCCGTGGACTGGAGAATGAAATCTCCGTCACCCTCGGTCTTGTACATTGCCACAAGGGGAGAGCCGTCGTAATAGGCGTTGGCAAGCTTCTTACGGCGGGTTTTGGTTTCAAAGGAGGAAAGGGGAATTTTAGCGCATTTTCCGTTGCGGAAGAAGATTACGAGGTTTTCGCTGTAATTCTCCGTAGGAATCATGCAGATAATCTTCTCGTCCTGCTCCATTTCAAGCTTTGCGGGGATATAGTCGCCCATAAGGCTTGCCTTGGTGTCCTCAAAGTCGTTAACCGAGGACTTGTAAACCTGGTGCTTGTCGGTGAAGAAAAGCAGGTCTGTCTTTCCCGAAAGCTCTGCTGAAAAAATAACCCTGTCGCCCTCTTTGAGCTTCTGCTCGCCGCTCATTCGCAGGGACTGGGAGGTGATACGCTTGAAATAGCCCTGTTCGGTAAGGAATACGTTTACCGTATAGTCGGGGATTTTCTCCTCAACTTCCTCCTCGGGAACTATCTCCGCCAGCTTTGTGCGGCGGGGCTGACCGTACTTTTCCGCAATTTCGGTAAGCTCCTTGATGATAACGCCATTGATTTTGCGGGGACTGTCAAGAATATCCTCCATTTCTGCAATTTCATCACGAAGATTTCCGATTTCGTCGGTGCGCTTTAAGATATATTCCTGATTTATGTGGCGCAGCTTTATTTCCGCAACATATTCCGCCTGAACCTCGTCAATTCCGAAGCCTATCATAAGGTTGGGAACAACCTCGGCCTCCTCCTTGGTTTCACGGATAATTTTTATCGCCTTGTCAATGTCAAGCAGAATTTTTTGCAGACCTAAAAGCAGATGAAGCTTTTCCTTTTTCTTTTGCAGGTCGAAGTATATCATCCGCTTTACGCACTCAATCCTGAATGAAATCCATTCGTTCAGAATTTCGTAAACGCCCATAACCTTGGGGTTTCCCGCAATAATAACGTTGAAGTTGCAGGAGAATGCCTCCTGTAAAGGCGTAAGGCGGAACATCTTCTGCATAAAAACGTCCGGGTCGTAGCCCTTTTTAAGGTCAAAGGTAAGCTTTAAGCCCGAAAGGTCGGTTTCGTCTCTTATATCGGAAATTTCCTTTACTTTTCCCAGCTTTACAAGCTCAACCACCTTGTCGATAATAGCTTCTGTTGTGGTAGTGGGCGGGATTTCCGTTACTTCTATGCAGCGGGCTTCCTTGTCATAGGTGTATTTGGAGCGCACCATTACCGAGCCTCTGCCAGTGCGGTAAATTTTCTGCATTTCCGCCTCATCGTAGAGAATATATCCGCCGCCGGGGAAGTCGGGACCACGCAGAGTTGTGGCAACGTCATGCTCCGGGTCCTTCATAAGCGCAATTGTTGTTTCGCATATTTCCCGCAGATTGAAGGGGCAGATATTGCTTGCCATTGAAACGGCGATACCGATATTGCTGTTTACAAGAATAGCGGGGAAGCGGGCAGGGAAAAGGGAAGGCTCAGTCATTGTGTTGTCGTAGTTTGGAACGAAATCAACCGTTTCCTTGTCAATGTCCTTAAAAAGCTCAGCGCAGATAGGCTCAAGCTTTGCCTCTGTATAACGGGAAGCCGCATAAGCCATATCCCTTGAATACGCCTTACCGAAATTTCCCTTGCTGTCTATATACGGGTGCAGGAGTGCTCCGTTTCCTCTTGCAAGGCGCACCATTGTTTCATAAATTGCCTGGTCGCCGTGAGGATTGAGCTTCATTGTCTGTCCCACGATATTTGCGGATTTGGTTCTTGCCCCTGTTAGAAGCCCCATTTTGTACATTGTATAGAGAAGCTTTCTGTGAGAGGGCTTGAAGCCGTCTATTTCGGGCAGGGCGCGGGAGATAATAACGCTCATGGCGTAGGGCATATAGTTTTCTCTGAGGGTATCAACGATATTCTGCTGCTCTACTATTCCTGCACCTTCAATATAGGCGTCAATTTTCTTATTCTGAGCAGCCGAGGGCTGCTTTTTGCTGCTTTTCTTCATTTTTTCAATTCCTTTGTCTTAGCTTAAATCAAGGTTGTCAAGGTATTCGCTTCCGTGCTCACGGATAAATTCCTTTCGTGCCTCAAGGTTATTTCCGAGAAGCATTTCAAACATATCCTGGGTAGCCGCAACGTCAGTCGGAAGCACCTTTATAAGCCGCCTTGTTTCGGGGTTCATAGTAGTCAGCGACATCATATCAGGCTCGTTCTCGCCAAGACCTTTCGAGCGCTGTATTGTGTACTTCTGAGTTCCGATTTCCCCGAGAATACGGGTTTTTTCCGCCTCTGTATATGCAAAATAGGTTCTGTCCTTTGTGTTTATTTCATATAGCGGAGATTCCGCAATATACACATACCCCTCGTTTATAAGAGTAGGCGTAAGTCGGTAAAGCATGGTAAGAACAAGCGTCCGTATCTGGAAGCCGTCGTAATCCGCATCGGTGCATATAACGATTTTGTTCCAGCGCAGGTTGTCAAGGCTGAAGGTGGAAAGCTCCTTGTTCTGCTTTGCTGAAACCTCAACGCCGCAGCCGAGGACTTTCAGCAGGTCGGTTATAATCTCGCTCTTGAAAATCTTATCGTAGCCCGCCTTAAGGCAGTTCAGAATCTTACCTCTTATGGGCATTACCGCCTGATAGTCGGAGTCTCTTGCAAGCTTTACCGAGCCTAAAGCCGAGTCGCCCTCTACTATATAAATCTCACGCTTTGAAACGTCCTTGCTGCGGCAGTCAACGAATTTCTCAACCCTATTGCTTAAATCAAGAGTACCGGTAAGCTTTTTCTTTACGTTCTGTCTTATCTTATCGGCATTTTCCCTTGCTCTCTTGTTTATCATTATCTGCTCGCAGATTTTAACAGCCTCGTCGGGATTTTCAATAAAATATACCTCTACGCAGTGCTTTAACCATTCGGTCATAGCGTCGTAGATAAACTTATTTGTGATAGCCTTTTTGGTCTGGTTTTCGTAGCTTGTCTGAGTGGAGAAGTTGGAGGAAATGAACACAAGACATTCCTCAATATCCGCAAAGGTTATCTTTGACTCGCCCTTATTATACTTGTTGGTGCTTTTGAGATATGAGTCAATCTGGGAGGTAAGCGCCTGCCGCATAGCCTTATCCGGAACGCCGCCGTGCTCAAGCCAGCTGGAGTTGTGGTAATGCTCAACAAGCTTTACTTTGTTTGAAAAGGCAATTGCAACATGGAGCTTTACCTTGTATTCGTCCTTGTCCTCTCTGTCCTTGCCCTGTCGCTGTGTCTGCCAGTCCTGGGGAGTGCCGATTGAGGTGTCGCCTACGATTTCTGCAAGGTAGTCCGTAATACCCCGCTCATAGCAATACTCCTTCTCCTCAAAGCTTCCGTCATCCTGCTCCGTGCGGCAGATAAAAAGCAGACCGTCGTTTACAATAGCCTGCCTTCTGAGAATATCGTCAAGGTAGTCGCTTCCTATATCAATATCAGTAAATACCTCAAGGTCTGGCTTCCAGCGGATAACCGTTCCGGTTTGACCCTTTGACTTAGTGCGGGTAAAGCCCTTTCCGTCCTTGTCGGCGGTAACGTTGAAGCCCTTTTCAAAGCGCAGGGAGTAGTGCCAAGTACCGTTATCAGCTTCAACATCCATATATTCCGAGGAAAACTGGGTTGCACACAAGCCCAGACCGTTAAGTCCCAAAGCGAAGGAGTAGTTGTCGCCGCTGTTGTTGTCGTACTTTCCGCCTGCATAAAGAGTACAGAACGCCAGCTCCCAGTTGTATTTCTCTTCATTCTTGTTATAGTCAATCGGTATTCCACGTCCCTCGTCTGCAACCTCGATTGAAAAGTCGGCGTAACGTGTTATAACGATTTTTCTGCCGTAGCCCTCTCTTGCCTCGTCAATTGAGTTGGAGAGGATTTCAAATACCGAGTGGCGGCAGCCCTCAACGCCGTCCGAGCCGAATATAACGGCGGGGCGCTTTCTGACCTGGTCGGGACCTTTCAGGGACACAAGACTGTTATCGTCGTATGCTTTCTTGCTCATTGTCTCATTCCTTTTTGTAAAAAATCAAATAAACATATACATTATAACACAAATTTACATAAAATACAACATTTTTATTTCTGAGAAAATTTTTTGAGATTTTTTGGAAATTTTGTCACCTTTTTATTGCCGTTTACGTTTTATAAGCAGAGAGAAAAAACCGGACTTTTCCTGAGAAAGGACAGATTATTATGAAAAAAAGAATTTTATCGGTTATTATTGCAGGTCTGTTGCTGATGTCGGCCTCTGCCTGCAATCAGAAAAACGGACCTGCTCCGAACAGCACTGCTCCCGAA